>JAKBAZ010000165.1 GCA_021826255.1 Actinomycetes bacterium | reverse complement strand
CTGCCGCTTCGCTACGACGGGCGGGGAGGAATTGCGCTGGCGTCGTCGCCCAAGGAGACCCGCGAGTTCGACGGGCGCACCTACGTCCTCGAGCACGCCATTCGCACCGACTTCGCTCTCGTCCACGCCCGCTACGGCGACCCGCACGGCAATCTCGTCTACGAGGCGAGCGCTCAGAACTTCAACCCCCTGTGCGCGGCGGCCGGGCAAGTCACTATCGCCGAGGTCGAAGAACTGGTCGAACCCGGCGTCCTCTCTCCCCGCGAGGTCCACACTCCGGGGATCTTCGTCCAGCGGGTCGTGCCCGTGGGCCATCTCGAGAAGCGCATCGAGAAGCGGACGGTGTCCTCGTGAGTGGGCTCACCCGCGAGCAGTTGGCCGAACGCGTGGCGCGCGAACTTCGGCCCGGCCAGTACGTCAACTTGGGTATCGGACTGCCCACGCTGGTGCCGAACTACGTGCCGGGAGACCTTCACGTGGTGCTGCACGCCGAGAACGGAATTCTCGGTGTGGGGCCCTACCCGCGAGAGGACGAGGTCGACGCGGACCTGATTAACGCCGGTAAGGAGACGGTCACGGTACTCTCGGGCGCGTCGTTCTTCGACTCCGCGACGTCGTTCGCGATGATTCGCGGGGGCCACCTGGACGTGGCCGTGCTGGGGGCGATGCAGGTCTCGCGTCGGGGGGACCTCGCGAACTGGATGATTCCCGGCAAGATGGTGAAGGGCATGGGCGGGGCCATGGATCTCGTCCACGGGGCCCGACGCGTCATCGTGATGATGGAGCACCGCTCCCGCGACGGGGAACCGAAGATCGTGAACGACTGCACCCTGCCGCTGACGGGTCGACACTGCGTTCACCGGATCATCACCGACCTCGCGGTCATCGACGTGGACGAGGCCGGACTCGTCCTTCGAGAACTAGCCCCCGGGGTGAGTCTCGAGGAGGTCCGAGCCGCCACCGAACCGGAGTTGATTCTCGGACTAGAGCCGTAGAGGCTCGCGCTCTAGGCCCCTAGAACTCTCTCCATGATCTGTCGCGCCTGGGCGAGAACGGGTCCGTCCACCATCAGCCCGTCCACTCTCAGCGCCCCCCCACGACCCTCTGATCCCTCGAGAACTCTTCGAGCCCACGCCACCTGGGTGGGACTCGGGGCGTAGGCCGCTCGTACGACCGCGACCTGGGTCGGGTGTACGCACGGCGTACCGCTAAAGCCCATCGCCGCGGCGTCGGCCGCCTCGCGCGCGAGGGCCTCGAGGTTGTCTAAGTCCAAGAAGGTGGCGTCGAGGGCCACGAGGTGGTGCGCGCGCGCCGCGATGAGCGTGCGCGCTCGCGCGTAGCGCGCGACGTCTCGCCACGAGCCGTCCTCGTGACGAGACGAGTAGCCCCCGAGGGACGCGACGAGGTCCTCTGATCCCCACATCACCCCGACCGTGTTGGCGCAGGCCACGATCTCCTCCACGGCGGCGATCCCTCGCGCACTCTCGACGAGCGCAACGACGTTGTAACGATGCAGCGAACGAACCTCGTCGGCGCTACTGGTCTTGGCGACCATGATCGTCCGGAAGGGGGTGTCTTCCAGCATCGCGAGGTCGCGGGCGTGCTCGGGTGAGGCGACGGGATTCACCCGAACAATGGTGGTCGCAGGATCAAGAGTGCTCGCGTGAACGCTCTCTCGGGCGAGTTCGCGCCGTTCCGGCGCGACGGCGTCTTCGAGGTCCACGATGACGACGTCGGCCACCGCGGCGGCCTTCGAGAATCGGTCGGGTCGATCCGCCGGACAAAAGAGGTAGGCCGGCCCCTTCGGGCTCCAGGTGTTCACTGGTCGGCCGGTCGAGAGAGCACCAGCATCGCCCGGTGACAGCGCGCCACCACCTCTCCGTCTTGATTACGCGCGACGTGTTCGACCTCGACGACGCCCTCACCGGGGCGACTCTTCGAGGGGCGAACGCTCTCCACTCGGCTCTCGACGTAGAGAGTGTCACCCAGGAACACTGGGTGGGGGAACGTGACGTCGCGAAAACCCAGGTTCGCCACGAGTGTGCCGAGGGTGAGTTGGTGAATGGAGAGTCCCACCATCACCGAGAGAGTGAAGAGACTGTTGACGAGACGTTGGCCGAAGACCTGCTGGGCCGACCAGGCGGCGTCAAGGTGGAGTGGTTGGGGGTTCATCGTGAGGGTCGAAAAGATGACGTTGTCGGCGTCGGTCACGGTGCGGCCCGGTCGGTGTCGATAGAGGGTGCCGACCTCGAACTCCTCGAGCCACATACCCCGCTGCTCTACGACCCGGTCGTCACTCGCCATCGTCGCGTCCCCTTTGTCGAAGCTCTCCTGTCGATAGTAGGGGGTGGGTCGCTACTTGTTCGAGTACGAGGTCTCCGGGGCGCACCGGTGACGCTACGGGGCTACGACCAGGGGTTTCGCTCCTTCTCACGCCGGGGGTTCCGTCTCACTAACCTGGCCTCATGGGCCCAGTTCGGCGGAGTTCGTAGGTCGTGTTCGACCTCGACGGCGACGTCACCTGGCGCAGTCGAATCGACTCGCGGAGCGAGGAGTTTCTCGCCAACTCTCGTCACCAGGAGTCCCTCGTGGCCGAACTTCGAGAGCGGCTCGCCCTCGCGGCTCTCGGGGGCTCGAGTGCGAGCCGCGAGCGTCACACCCGTCGCGGCAAATTGCTCCCGCGCGAGCGCGTGGACGCTCTCCTCGACCTCGGGAGTCCCTTCCTCGAACTCTCACCCCTGGCCGCTCACGGCCTCTACGAGGGGGAGGCGCCCGGCGCCGGGATCATTACCGGAGTCGGGCGTGTGATGGGTCGAGAGGTGGTGGTCGTTGCCAACGACGCCACGGTGAAGGGCGGAACGTACTTCCCGCTCACGGTGAAAAAGCACCTCCGGGCCCAGGAGGTGGCACTCGAGAACCGCCTACCGTGTATCTACCTCGTCGACTCTGGTGGGGCGTTTCTTCCCCTGCAGGACGAGGTCTTTCCCGACCGCGATCACTTTGGTCGCATCTTCTTCAACCAGGCGCGGATGAGTGCTCGGGGCATCGCCCAACTCGCCGCGGTGCTCGGGTCGTGCACCGCCGGCGGCGCCTACGTTCCCGCGATGAGCGACGAGGTGGTGATCGTTAAGGATCAGGGCACAATCTTCCTTGGCGGTCCACCCCTCGTGAAGGCGGCGACGGGTGAGGTCGTCGACGCCGAGGACCTCGGGGGAGGACTCCTCCACGCGCGAGTGAGCGGGGTCGTCGACCACCTCGCTGACGACGACTCCCACGCCCTACGCATCGTGCGGCGCATGGTGTCCACCCTCCCGGAGCGTTCGTCAGCTCCCTGGGCTCGGCGCGAACCAGAAGCGCCCCACTTCGACGTCAACGACCTCTACGGCGTGATTCCCCGTGACTCGCGCACGACGAGTGACGTGCGCGAGATC
>JAKBAZ010000164.1 GCA_021826255.1 Actinomycetes bacterium | reverse complement strand
GACCTCTGGAACGTGCGTAACCAGTTGCGCCGTCACCTGATCGACATGATTCGCTCCAAGGTGTCCGTGGACCGGCTCGCTCGCGGCGAGAACGTCGAACTTGCCGCGGCGGGTCAGCGACTCTTTGACCCCGACGTCGTCACGGTGGGTTTCGCCCGTCGTCTCGCCACCTATAAGCGACTCGACCTCCTCTTCTACGACGCCGAGCGGCTCGCCCGGATCGTCCGCGACGGCCCCGGACTGCAGTTGCTCATCGCGGGTAAGGCGCACCCGCTCGACGAGCAGGGTAAGGCGGTGGCGAAGAACCTCTTCGGTGTCATTCGCGACTACGGCCTCTCGGACCGGGTGGTGTTCCTCGAAGACTACGACCTGCGAATCGCCCCGGCCCTGGTGTCGGGGTGCGACGTGTGGCTCAACCTACCCCGACCACCCCTCGAGGCCTCCGGCACGAGCGGGATGAAGGCCGCGATGAACGGGGTTCTGAACCTCTCGGTGCTCGACGGCTGGTGGGCCGAGGGGTTCAACTCTCAGAACGGGTGGGGAATCTCCGGCTCGGTGGAGTCCGACCCCGGTGCCCAGGACTATCGGGACGCGGACCTTCTCTATCGCATCTTGGAAGACGAGGTGAAACCCCTCTTCGCGACGAGGGATCTCTCCGGAGTCCCCACGGCGTGGCTGGCTCGAGTTCGCGACTCGCTGCGCACTCTGTCACCGATGTATTCGACGACGCGAATGCTCGCCGACTACAACTCCGAGATCTACCGTCCTCGCTAGACGCCTAGCCGAAGGCCCGGTCGGGTCGTAGACCCTGCTCAATTTCGGCGCGCATCAGCGACTGGGCGAGGTCGAGGTCTTCGGCGTGGGTCACGCCGATGCAGCGCGAGTCCGTCTCGAGGACTCGGAACGAGAGGTGGTCTCTCACAATGGCCTCGGCGGCGAAGGTCGGTAGCAGAACTTCGGCACTGAGTTCGAAGTCGTGCTCGTCCATCGCTCGGTGAAGAAGGGGCCACACGGTTGGCTGGAAGCCCCAGAGGTTCATTGAGACCAGCACGTGGGGGTCGAGAACCTTCGGGACCAGTCCGTCGTCGGCGATGAACTGGTCGTCGACTCGGTGGACGTTGCGTCGTTCGACGATGGCCCTGAGGTGTCCCTCGCTCGCTCGACAGGTTCCTCGGGACACGGGTAGGTCACCGACGAGGGAGTTCTCTAGGCGAAATCCGACGAGGCAGCTCTCCGACTCCTCGATGAGGAATCGGCCGAGTTGGCGAAACGCGTCGACTCCGTAGATGTCGTCGGCGTTCGAGATCCCGAAGGGGGTCTCGTGACCCACGGCCTCCTCGGCGCTCAGCACCGCGTCGACCGTGCCGCGAAGGGAGTCCTGGAAGGCGAAGTCCACTTGGAGGTGACTGGGCCACGCGGCGCGGACATGGTCCTCGATGATGGGCCCGGTCTCGCGATTGATGACAATCACGAATCGTTCGAAGCCGGCGGCGACCGCGTCTGAGGCGATGAGGTCGATGGTCGCCTCACCGTGCTTACCAATCGGGGCGAGCTGCTTGATGCCCCCGTATCGGCGGGCTCGACCCGCCGCCAGAATGACCAGTGTGGGTCCGCGCATGCTCGCCACGCTAACCAGGGATTACGCCACGTGCAAGGACGTAACCAAACTGTTTCCTCACGGACGGGCCATGACTCGAGCGGCGTCGAGGCCGAGGTCGTCGAGCACCGCTCGCGCGGCGTTGCGTCCGGGGCGTCCCGAGACCGAACCCCCGGGGTGGGAGGTCGATCCAGTGAGGTAGAGCCCCCCAATCTCGGTCCTCGGGTTCATCCATCCCGGGTTCACGCGGTCCCCCTCGACGAAGTGTCCTCCGTGGCACGACCCGCCGAGGTTGGCCGGGCTGTGAAGAGCGAGCGAGGTGGGCGATTCGGCGACTCGAGCGAGGATGTTGGACTCCTCAAGTCCCCTGAGATGAGGGCGGGCGAACTCCACGAGGAGTGAGGCGTACTCGTCGGTGTCCTCTTGAGACCAGGGGCGACCGTTCACGAGTTCGGGCGCGATGGTGAGGAACTTGAAGGTCGCTCCCGGGGCTCTTGACGAGTCCACCACCGTGGAGTCCACCATGAGAAGCCAGGGGCTGGTGAGGTCGCGTTCTCCGCGCTCGGCGGCGTCAACTTGGGCGTAGAGCCCCTCGGGGGTGCCGAGTCCCGCCGCGACGGAGGGCACCCAGTCGCCGTCGACGCGGTACGTGGGGTGTTCACGTAGGGCAAAGTGCACCGCGAAGACGGAGAGACCCGGTCGCCACGTGTCGCGGGCTCGCACGAGGTCGGGTGTAGGTTCACCCACTTGGTCGGCCAAGTGGCGTAGGTGACTTCCGGCGACGACCGCCCGAAGGGCGCGAAAGATCCGACCGTCCATCGTGCGAACTCCCACGCACCGGTCACCTTCGCGCAGGTACTCGACCACCGGGGAGTCCACCTCGATCCTTCCCCCGTGGGAGACGAGGTGATCCGCGAGAGCGCGGGGGAGGGCGTCAGAACCTCCCCGAGGGGTCGTCCACCCGAATCGCAGGCGCCCCGTGACAATGGACGCGGGAAGCACTCCGGTGCCCGGCCGGGTGGGGGATTGAATGGTGGCGAAAGCGAGCCAGCTGATGGCTCGACGAACTTCGGGGTGAGTGAAGGACTCCTCAACAACGTCACGAGCACTACGTTGACGAAGTTCGTCGTAGCGTCGCTGCCAGGACGTCTCGGGTGGCGTGAGTCCGGATTGGACGTAGGCGTGCACCGTTCGCAGGCCGTCCTCCCACTCACTCACCATGGAGACGAGAGCATCGGCGTCGGAGGGAGAGAAACGGGCAATCCGCTCACGAGTCCGTTCGAGGTCGGGATGAAGAACGAGAGAGTCGGCGTCCGCACTCGGAAAGATGACGGCCGGATCGGTGACGATGTAGTCCAGCCCGTAGTTCTCGATGAGGTGAAGTTCGTCCCGGGCGATCATCGGATTGGACTGGATGACGACGTGGGCACTCGAACACGAGTCGTGGCGCCATCCTGGCAAGGTCAACTCCTCAGTGGAGGTATTTCCCCCGATGAACCCCCGGGATTCGAGCACCAGGACCTCGAGTCCGGCCTGGGCGAGATACGCCGCGCACGTGAGTCCGTTGTGACCCGCCCCGACGACAATGACGTCGACATCCTGTGTCATGAGTCCCCCTCTCGGCGAGACTCTAGGACGCGGGGACTGCCTCGCCGGGGTGGAATTTTCTCAATCCATGGCGCGCCAGACTGTGCCGACCTCTTCGTGTGCGACGGGCTTCGTTGAGCACTCTGGGTAGGCTGGAGGTTTCGGGGCCGTAGCTCAGTGGTCAGAGCAGGGGACTCATAATCCCTGGGTCGTGGGTTCGATCCCCACCGGCCCTACTTTTGGGGTGTAGTGCAACA
>JAKBAZ010000163.1:2698-3446 GCA_021826255.1 Actinomycetes bacterium | reverse complement strand
ATCGGGCTGAACGTGAACTCGGGGTGCGCTTTGCGAGAGACGCCCGCGACGCCCTCGTCGACGCGACCGAGGGAGACGCCCGCGCACTCCTCACGAGTGCCGAGACGGCGGCCCTGCTGCGGGGGGAGTCAGACGTCATCGACCTCGACACCGTCTCGCGCGCTCGCGACGGACGACTCTTCCACCAGGGGCCCGACTCGCACTACGACCAAACGTCCGCGCTCATCAAGTCGATTCGGGGCTCTGACCCCGACGCCGCGGTGTACTGGCTCGTCCGACTGCTCGAAGCGGGTGAGAGTCCGAGATTCCTCGCTCGGCGACTCGTCATTCTCGCGAGCGAAGACGTGGGTCTCGCCGACTCGTCAGCTCTCGTGGTCGCCGAGGCCGCGGCCCGAGCGGTGGAGTTCGTCGGTATGCCCGAAGCCAAACTCACATTGACGCACGCGGCACTCACCCTCGCACTCGCACCGAAGTCCAATTCAGCCACCCGCGCGCTCACCGAGGCGCTTCGCGTGCTCTCTCGAGGTAACGGTGAGGTCCCAGCCCATCTGCGCGACGCCCACTATCAAGGGGCGTCCGTCATTGGTCACGGGCAGAACTACCGCTACCCCCACGACGATCCCCGGGGCTACGTGGAACAGGACTACCTGCCAGAGGGCGTTACGTCCGGTGAGATCTACTCGCCCGGGGACCACGGCGACGAAGCCGGTCTCGTGGAAGAGTGGCGTCAACGACGACGTCCACTCGG
>JAKBAZ010000163.1:0-2688 GCA_021826255.1 Actinomycetes bacterium | reverse complement strand
GGGGAGTGATCAGGTACTCCCGGTAGGATGAGAGGGTGGACGCCGCCCGCCTGAGGTCAACATTTTTGGACTATTTCGCCCGTGAGGGGCACCGTGTGGTGCCCTCGGCGAGTTTGATCCCTCACGACCCGACGCTGTTGTTCACGGTGGCCGGGATGGTGCCGTTCAAGCCCTACTTCCTCGGCGAGCAGACGCCCCCTTCGCCCCGAGCGGTGTCCATTCAAAAGTGCTTCCGTGTTCCCGATATTGACATCATCGGAACTACTCAGCGGCACTTGACTTTCTTCGAAATGATGGGCAACTTCTCGTTCGGGGACTACTTCAAGCAGGGAGCCATCGAGTTCGCTTGGGGTCTCATCACCGACGGATTCGGTCTCGATCCCGATCGACTGTGGATCACCGTGCACCACTCGGACGACGAGGCCGCCGAGTTGTGGCGCGACGTCGTCGGAGTTCGACCGGAACGTATACAGCGCCTCGGAGCGGACAACTTCTGGGACATGGGAGAAACGGGTCCGTGCGGTCCGTGCTCGGAGGTGTTCTACGACAAGGGTCCCGCCTTCGGCGCCGACGGTGGTCCGGCCGAGGGAGGCGAGGATCGCTTCATCGAGTTTTGGAACCTCGTGTTCATGCAGTACGAGAAGGCCCCGGGCGGCCAGATGACCGAGCTACCCCAGCAGAACATCGACACCGGTGCGGGCTTTGAGCGCGTCTTGTCGATTCTGAACGGGGTGGAGTCCGTCTTTGCGACGGACCTGTTCGCTCCTCTGCTGGAGGCGGCGTCGAGAGCGATTGATACCCCCTACGGGCGAGACGAGTCGAGTGACGTGGCGATCCGACGTATCGCCGAACACGGACGTGCGATGACGATGCTGGTGTCTGACGGTGTTCTTCCGTCGAACGAGGGGCGCGGGTACGTACTGCGTCGGCTCATTCGACGGGCTATTCTCGCGGCTCGTCGACACGGCGCGACGGACTCGTTGATCGAACCGCTCGTCGAGGCCACCCTCGAGAAGATGGGTGGGGCCTATCCGGTCCTCGTCAACGATCGGGATCTCATCATCGAGACGCTTCGTCGAGAGGAGGAGGGCTTCTCTCGCACGCTTCGTTCGGGCATGGCGCTCCTCGACGAGGCGCGAGAGCACCTCGTCGCTGAGGGGGCGACGCAGATCCCCGGTGACGTGGCGTTTCGGCTCCACGACACTCACGGATTCCCTATCGAGCTGACCAGCGAAGTGGCGGCTGAGTCGGGACTCAGTGTGGACCTCGACGGCTTCGAGGCGGCGATGACGCAGCAGCGAGAGCGAGCGCGAGCCAGTTCGAAGAATCTGCGTCGCGCCGACGGATCCCACTACCTCGAGATTGCCGAACGTCACGGAGCGAGCCACTTCGTGGGCCGCGATGTCTCGCGTTACTCCATCGACACGACCGCCCTGGCGGTTCTGGCCGGTGAGGATGGGGAGAGTGAGCTCTTCTTAGAGACCACACCCTTCTATGCCGAGGCCGGTGGCCAGGTAGGGGACCAGGGCACGTTCGTCACGGAGTCGGGACGTTTCGAAGTTCACGACACCCAGAACGTGGCCGGCGGGCTCATCGCCCATCGTGGTCGTCTTACCGGTGAGATTGTTCCCGGACAGCTCGGTGTCGCCACCATCGATCCGCGTCGACGCGAGGCGGTTCGTCGCAACCACACGGCGACTCACCTGCTGCACGCCGCGCTTCGCGAGGTCCTCGGAGATCACGTTCGCCAGCAGGGCTCCTACGTGGGTCCAGATCGTCTGCGCTTCGACTTCGCTCACGGTGGTGCTTTGCGCGAGGAGGAACGTCGGAGCATCGTGGAAATGGCCAACTCCGACGTCATACTCAATCGAGAGGTCGAGACGGTCGAGACGTCAAAGGAGCAGGCCGAGCACATGGGCGCGATCGCGTTCTTCGGTGACAAGTACGGAGACGTCGTGCGCGTCGTTCGAGCCGGGGATCACTCGCTCGAGTTCTGTGGCGGGACCCACGTCACCCGATTAGGCGATATTGGACAGATTCAAGTGGTCTCGGAGGGCTCCATTGGGGCCAACACCCGTCGAATTGAAGCCGTGTCGGCGATGTCGGCTCTCGAGAGGTCGTCGGAGCTCGAGGGGGCCCTCGGGGCGGTGGCGACCCTGCTGCGTACGTCACTCGACGACGTGCTTCCGTCGCTCGAAAGAGTGCTCGAACGTCAACGTGATCTCGAGCGCGAGGTGCAGGCGGCGAAGGTCCAGCAGCTCGAGGCCGTGGGCGACACTCTGCGCCGAGACGCCACCGGTGATCGCGTCGTGGCGCGCGTTGACGGATTCGCCGGAGATCAGCTGCGAAGTCTCGCTCAACGCCTCCAGCGAGAAGGCCGTCGCGTGGTCGTCCTCGCCGGAGTGGTGGACGCCAAAGTTGCCGTGGTCGTCGCGTCGGATGGTTCACTCGACGCGGCCGCGTCCGTCAAGGATCTGTCCGCTCTCGTCGGTGGCGGAGGGGGCGGGTCCTCGACGCTCGCCCTCGCCGGTGGTCGAGACGCGTCGGGAATCGACGCTCTGCTGAGTGCCGCCAGCCAGCTCTAGGGACCGCGTGGCGAAGATACTGGCGCTCGATCCCGGCTCGAGACGGTGCGGAGTCGCCGTGTCGGACTCAAACGAGACGATGGCCTTTCCCCGCGCGGCCCTT
>JAKBAZ010000162.1 GCA_021826255.1 Actinomycetes bacterium | reverse complement strand
GAGACCGCCGACGAGTGAGATTTTGACCCGCAGCGTCAAGGGGTCGAGGGGACTCGTGACGAGAAAACGGCAGTCGTGGGGGGCGACCTCGCAGTAGGGCCGCCGTAGCCACGTCATGAAGAGCGGATAGAGAAAGTACGACACCACGCTCAAGAGGGCCACCGCGTAGATCACGACGAGGAGCCGTCGTCGAGCCTCGATGAGGTGCTCGCGGAGAGTCATCTCATCGGCCGCCCGGCGGAAACGACGAGAGGCCACTAGTTGAGCGAAGGGTCGGGGCCCCCGGTGGGGCCGGTGGAGGGTCGATTCTCGAGTCCCGGAGGACGCGGGGCGGACGAGGCCTCGTCTCGTTCCGCACCACCCGTCGTACTCCACTGGTCGAGCAGGCTGACGGGATTACGCGCGTAGCGCACGATGTCTCGGCTCGAGGGGAGATCGGGCACGTTACGTCGCCACTCCTCTTCCACCCGTTGTTGAAACTGGCGAGCCCGTTGCCACCACTGGGCCAAGGTCTTTGCTACTTCGGGCAACTTGTCGGGACCGAGGAGCAGAACCACGAGCGCGATGACCACCATCAGCTTCACGGGGCTGAGGCTGATCATGCCTCCAGTGTAGAGTTCCCCGAATTAAAGGAAACCGAGTCGGCCGAGCGGCCAAATCCGCACAAAAACCTTGCCGATGATCTCGGAACGGGTGATCGGGCCCCACATGCGCGAGTCGCAGGAGTCGGAGTGGTTGTCGCCCATCATGAAGTAGTGGCCGGCGGGCACGGTGACGTGCCCGATCGGGGTTCCGAGGGGCTCGGTGTGAGGCCAGTTCTCCTTCAGTGCCACGCCGTTGACGTAGATGGTGTTACCCACCGACGTCAAGTGATCCCCGGGCAGGCCGATGACTCGCTTGACGAGATCAGCGACGGGGGGTCCCCCACAGTTTTCGGTGGGTGGCGACTTGAACACCAGAACGTCGCCGCGGTGGATGGTCCCAAAGTCCACCGACAGCTTGTCGACGACGATGCGGTCGCCGATCTGCAAGGTGGGCTCCATAGAGCCGGAGGGAATATAGAAGGTCTCGAAGACGAACGTTCTCAGGGTGATCGAGGCCACGGCGGCCACGACGAGAACGGCAACCCACTCGACGGCGATACGCACCGCTCGCTTGCGAGACTTGGGTGGCGACACCGTGGAGTCCGTCGGTGGCGCGTCAGTCACCGACCCAGGCTAGTCGGACTCGTGAGAGCGCTGGAGCGAGAGAAGCAGTCGAGAGAACCGTTCATCAGAAGATTTAAACGGATCTTTAAGTAGGACGGTCCGCTGCATCTCGTCGTTGAGTTTGAGGTGCACCCAGTCAACGGTGTAGTCGCGACGCCAGCGCTTGGCCTCGCGAATGAACTGACCCCGCATGTGAGCGCGAGTGGTGCGAGGGGCCACGCTCGAGGCTTCCACGATGTCGTCGTCGGTCACTTCTCGTCTCATGTGGCCCCGTGCCTGGCGCCGGTAGTACAACCCTCGCTCCACGTTGGTGTCGTGGTACAGCAGGTCAATGAGGGCGATGCGGGGATCGTCCAGCGCTATCTGGTGCCGTTCCTGCTCTCGTTCAATGATTTGGAGTTTGGCGATCCAGTCGACGCGGTCGGCGAGCGACATGGGGTCGTTGCGATAGGCCTCGAGGCACTCGCGCCACAGGTAGACAGCGCGCGCCTGGTCGGCCGGAATGTCTCGAGTCGCAACGAACTGTTCGGCTCGTTCGCAGAGATCCTCTTGGATTTCGAGAGCCGTCATGTCGCGTCCGTTGAGTAACCGCACGGGCTCTTTACTCCAGAGGTCGGTCGAAATGTCCCGGAGGGCGTTGATGGGCGAAACCATCTGGTAGTCGCGCAACACGGTGGTGCGGTCTTCGATCATGGCGAGGACGACGGCCGCCGTGCCGACCTTTAAGAACGTGGCGAACTCGCTCATGTTGGAGTCGCCCACAATCACGTGGAGCCGTCGATACTTCTCGGGATCAGCGTGGGGCTCGTCGCGGGTGTTGATGATCGGCCGTGTCCGGGTCGTGGCCGACGAGATGGCCTCCCACATGTGCTCGGCGCGCTGACTCATGGAGTACACGGGACCCTTGGGTGACGAGACGACCTTGCCCGCCCCGGCCAGGATCTGTCGAGTGATGAGAAAGGGGATGAAGACGTTCTCCAACCGCTTCAGGTCGTCAATGCGTTCTATGCAGTAGTTCTCGTGACACCCGTAGGAGTTGTTAGCCGAATCGGTGTTGTTCTTGAAGAGAAAGATGTCGCCGCGAATACCCTCAGCTTCGAGTTGACCTTGAGCGTGGTGGACCAGCTCACGAAGAGTGGCCTCGCCGGCCTTGTCCTGGGCCACGAGGTCGCGCAGGGAGTCGCACTCGGCCGTGGCGTACTCGGGGTGAGACCCCACGTCCAAGTAAAGCCGGGAGCCGTTTTCGAGGAACACGTTGGAACTTCGGCCCCACGCCACGACTCGGCGAAATAGGAAGCGAGACACCTCGTCGGGGCTGAGCCGGCGCTGTCCCTTGAAGGAGAAGGTGACCCCGTATTCGGTCTCGATGCCGACGATTCTTCGTAGCACGTCTATCCCAGCAGAGCGGCCACGTCAGAGTCGTCCAGGCGTCGAAACGTTCGCCGAGTTCCGCGATCGTGCAATACCGCCACTTCGAGTTCTTCGTGGCTGATGGTTCGATCGGCGCCCGCGAGCGCGGCGACGGCGTGGCGAATCGTGTCGGCGAGGTTCGCCGGCTCTGCGGGGCTGGACTCGCTCAGGCGCTGGCGAATGGCGTCGGCGTCTCCACCCAAGACCGCGAAGGAGGGTTCGTCGGCGATGGTTCCGTCGTAGGAGATTCGGTACAGCTTGGTCGCCTTCGTCGCCGAACCGAGTTGGGCGACCAGAATCTCGACTTCTAGCGGCTTTTGACCTTCGGAAAACATGTCGCCGAGGTACTGGGCGTAGTAGTTCGTGAGAGCTCGGGCGTCAACGTCCTCGCGAGAGTAGGTGTACCCCGTGCCGTCGGCCCACCGGATTCCCGCCTCACGCAGACGATCAAACTCGTTGTACTTGCCCACACCGGCGAAGGCGATGCGATCGTAGATCTCTGACACCTTGTGGAGAGACGCCGAGGGGTTCTCGGCTACGAGCACGACACCTTCGTTAAAGAGCGCCCCCACGATGGAACGGCCTCGCGCGATACCCTTCTGGGCGAACTCCGCGCGGTCCTTGATGAGTTGCTCGGGGGCGACGTAGAACATGTTGCTCATCGCAGTGTTCCTCCCGCCACTCCCCCGCTCTCTCGACGGCGATCGTGAATCCGCTGGAACACCGTCTCACACGACGCCGAGTCGTACTCACGGTAACCCTCGGCCGTCACCGTCACGATCATGGGGTAGATGCCTCGAACGAAGTCCGGACCACCAGTGCTGGGGTCGTTGTCGCCCGCCTC
>JAKBAZ010000161.1 GCA_021826255.1 Actinomycetes bacterium | reverse complement strand
TTGGCACCGCGGGACTTTTCTTTCAACTCGCCCTACGGAGCCTGTTCTACCTGCAGTGGACTCGGAACTCGTTACGAAGTCGATCCAGATCTCGTCGTTCCCGACCCCACCCTCTCCCTCGCCGAGGGGGCTCTCGCTCCGTGGGGCGGAGCTCGATTCAAGTACTTCGAGCGCCTGATTGCGGGAGTGGCGGATCTCGGGGGATTCTCCGTCGATACGCCGTGGAGCAAACTGCGTCAGAAGGATCGAAAGCTCGTCCTCTACGGCGTGGAGAACAAGACCGTTCCGGTCAAATTCCGAAACCGCTACGGGCGTACGAAGACCTACGACACGTCCTTCAACGGCATCGTGGAGTGGCTCGAGCGCAAGCGCAACGAAGCCGACGGCGAGTGGTCTCGCGAACAGGCCGAGCAGTACATGCGAGAGGTCCAGTGCACGGCGTGCGCCGGGCGACGTCTGAAGCCCGAAGTGCTGGCCGTGACGATCGACGGCCACAACATCGCCAGTGTCTCAGAACTGGCCATTGACGAGGCCGTGGCGTACTTCACCTCGCTCGAACTCAGTGAACGCGACGCGACCATCGCCCGCCAGGTGATCAAGGAGATCATGGCGCGCTTGCAGTTTCTGATCGACGTAGGTTTGGACTACCTGACGCTCTCGCGGGCCTCGGCCACGTTGTCCGGGGGAGAGGCGCAACGGATTCGTCTCGCCAGCCAGATCGGCAGCTACCTCGTAGGCGTCCTCTACGTTCTCGACGAGCCCTCCATTGGCCTGCACCAACGAGACAACCGCCGCCTCATCGCGACCCTCGAGCGACTTCGCGACCTCGGAAACTCCGTCATCGTTGTCGAACACGACGAGGAGACCATCCGCCTGGCCGATTTCGTCGTCGATATTGGTCCCGGGGCCGGGGAGCACGGCGGTCGGGTCGTGCACGCGGGTTCGGTGGTGGACATGCTGGAGAATCCGGACTCCCTGACCGGCCAGTACCTCAGCGGGAAACGCCAGATCGAGGTTCCCCCGTCCCGGCGTCGACCGGCCAAGCAGAAGCTGAAGGTCGTAGGTGCCTCAGCGAACAATCTGCAGAATCTCACCGTTACGTTCCCCCTCGGAGTCTTCACCGCCGTGACCGGCGTGTCGGGCTCGGGCAAGTCGACGCTCGTGAACGGCATCTTGCTCGCGCACCTCGAACGGGAGATCAATCGAGCTAAGACCATCCCGGCCCAGCACGTTCGCATCGACGGGGTCGAACACCTCGACAAGGTGGTCGCCGTCGATCAACAACCCATCGGACGCACGCCGCGATCGAATCCGGCGACCTACACCGGGGTTTTTGACAAAGTCCGCAAGCTCTTCGCCGAGGTGCCCGAGGCTAAAACTCGTGGTTACCAGCAGGGACGCTTCTCGTTCAACGTTAAGGGCGGACGCTGCGAGGCGTGCGCCGGAGACGGCACCATCAAGATTGAGATGCACTTTCTCCCCGACGTCTACGTCAACTGCGAGGCGTGCGACGGGGCGCGCTACAACCGAGAGACCCTCGAGATTCGCTACCGGGATCGTTCCATCGCGGACGTCCTCGACATGCCCATCGCCGACGCGTTGGACTTCTTTTCCCGTCAGCCCGCAATCGCTCGTCACCTTCAGGCGCTCGTTGACGTGGGTCTCGGGTACGTCCGACTCGGTCAACCCGCGCCGACGTTGTCGGGAGGCGAGGCCCAGCGAGTAAAGCTGGCGACGGAACTGGCGCGCCGACCGACGGGGCACACCTTGTACGTCCTCGACGAACCCACGACGGGTCTGCACTTCGAGGACGTCCACCGCCTCCTCACTGTGCTCCATCGTCTCGTTGATCAGGGCAATACCGTGGTGACTATCGAGCACAACCTGGACGTCATCAAGACGGCGGACTGGATTATCGACCTCGGACCCGAGGGTGGACGGCGTGGCGGTCAGATTGTCGGTGAGGGAGTTCCCGAGCGCCTCGCTGAACTCGCCACGCCCACCGGAATGGTGCTACGAGAGGTCCTGGAGCACGCGGGCAGGATTTAAGTGCTAACCAAGCCCACCGATATTCCCTCGGCTCCCGGGTGTTATCTCTACCGCAACGAGGCGGGCGACGTCGTCTACGTCGGTAAGGCGAAAATCCTCAAGGCCCGACTCGCCAACTACTTTCAGCGCCCCGAGGTCCTCGACCAAAAGACCCGGGCCCTGATGGAGGAGGCGACGAGTCTCGACTGGATCGTCGTCAAGACCGAAGCTGACGCTCTGCTGCTCGAGAACGACCTCATCAAGTCCTACCAACCGCGTTACAACCTGAGGCTGAAAGACGACAAGAGTTACCCCTTCGTCGCCATCGACTCTCGGACCACCTTTCCGGTGGCCTACCTGACTCGTGCCCGACACGTGAAGGGAGTTCGCTACTTCGGTCCCTTCATCGAAGTTCGGCCGGTGCGCACGATGATTGATGAGCTTCTCCAAACGTTTCCTCTACGCTCGTGCTCGTCATCGAAGTTCGAGTTTCACCAACGCCTCGCTCGACCTTGTTTGCTTTACGACATTAAGAAGTGCTCGGGTCCTTGCATCGGGGCCATTAGTGAAGAGGAGTACTCCGACCTCGTCGCCCACTGGGCGCGATTCTTCGACGGCGATGTCAAACCACTGCGGGGCATCCTCGAAGAACGTATGTCCGAGGCGGCCCAGCGTCGCCACTACGAGGCGGCCGCCAAGTATCGCGACGCCTTGTCGGCCCTCGAACGGGCCGCGGCGGCCCAACACGTCGTCCTCTCCGACAGCGAGAACCTCGACGTGGTGGCGGTGAGCATTCACCAGTCACGGGCCGTGACGGTGAGATTTCGCGTGCGACACGGACGAATTATTGGGCGCAGCGTCCACTATGTGGACCGTTCGATGGACGAGGACGAGGCCCAGATCCTCGAGGCGGTGCTCAGTGAACTGTTCCCCGACCCCAGTGACATCCCCCCGCTCGTCGTTGTCTCGGCCCCGGCCGCGCGTTCTGTCTGGGTGCGAGAAGCCTTGAGCCAGCGGCGGGGACGCCGTGTGGAGATCGCCTCGCCCAGTCGGGGACCACGTCGACGGGTCCTCGACACCGCCGAACACGACGCGCGCTCCCTCATCGAACGCGACACGTTACGCCGTGAAGCGGACCACAACGTGAGGTCACGGGCTCTTCGAGAACTCGCCGACGCCCTCGGTCTTTCCGCCCCGCCATTTCGGATGGAGTGCTTTGACATGAGCCACCTGCAGGGGACGAACTACGTGGGATCGATGGTCGTGTTCGAAGACGGACTCCCCGCGAAGGACCAGTATCGACACTTCAACGTGAAGGAGATCCTCGGGAACGACGACGCCGGAGCCATGGCCGAGGTCGTTCGTCGACGCCTGGTGCGTTGGCGCGACGACCAGAGCGGGAGATTTCGACCCTCCAATCTCGTGATCATCGACGGAGGATTACCC
>JAKBAZ010000160.1 GCA_021826255.1 Actinomycetes bacterium | reverse complement strand
GAAGACCGCCGTGAACTCGGTCGGATCCGAGACCGAGGAGGAAGCGCTTCGTCGCGCGCTCAAGCGCATCGACTCCGCCGCGTCGAAGGGTGTCATCCACAAGAATCAGGCCGCCAACCGCAAGAGCGGTCTGATGAAGCGCATCAACGCGCTGAAGTCCAACTAGTCCCTAGCGCCGGGGCGAGCACAGTCGCGCGAGACGCGCGACGAGCACTTCGATCACCGTCAGTTCGGTGACGTCCACGTCCGTCGTCAGGTCCCGACTGCCGTAAGTCAGAGCACCCTTGAGGTCGAGGTCGGCCTGCGCGATGAGGTGCACGGCGTCGGCCACCCGCTCGGGACCGAGTCGTTCGGCCATCTGGAGAGTCTTTCGAGCCGCGACCGGATTGAGCGAGAGGCCCTGGGCCACTTCGTCGGGAGTTCTCCAGGGTGAACCCTGCACCCGAGCGATGTTCAGCACGTAGCGCTGGAGCTGGAAGATGATCTGCAGGGCGGCTCGATCGCGAGAGTCGAGCATGCGACGAGCGACCGTGATCGCCCCCGAGGCGTCCCCGCGCTCCAGTGCGTCGGTGAGATCCCAGGGCGGTACCGTCCCGGCGTCTCCGAGGTAGGGCTCCACGTGCTGGCGTTGCAGGGGGGCACTGCCGTAGATCGTGCGAAGGAGTCGAGCCAGCGAGTCCACCCGCGCGACGTCGTCGCCCACCCGCTCGGTCACGAGGTGCAGCGTGGCGGCGTCGGCTCCGAGCGAGTACTCGGCGAACTTCGACTCGACGAAGGCGGACCGGGCCTTCACTCCCGAACCCACGTTGACGTCGACCACCCGGGTCGCCGCCTTCACCAGACGGTGGGCTTTGGTCCCCACCACCGCCGCGACGAAGACAACGCCGGGGGCCTCGTCCCTCATCCAGGCGGCGATCTTCTCCGACCCCTCGGCCCCCAACGCCTGGGCGTCGCGTAACACCACCACGCGGCGCTCGACGAGAAAGGGCGGCGTGTTAAGAGCCTCGAGAACCCGTATCCAGAGGGGGTCCTCTCCCGCCTCGGCGGCCGAGAAGTCCTGGAGGGCGACAGAGGGGTCGAGGTTGTCGAGGGCGGCCGCCACCTCGTTACGCAGCGCGTCGTTGACCATCGTGGCGTCCGAGCCCACGACGACGACGCTCACGACGCCTCCGAGAGAGTGGCGACCAGGTCGCGGACCCTGACCGTGCCGAGCACGTCGTGCACCCGCACCACGCGAGCCCCCCCCATGATTCCCATCGCCGCCGCCGCGAGCGACGCGTCGCGACGATGAAGAACGTCGAGGTCGAACATCGCCCCGAGGAAGGTCTTGTTCGAGGCCGAGAGCAACAACACTCCCTCACCGGCCAGGCGTGACGAGGCGCGCAGCAACGTGAGGGACTGGACCGGCGTCTTTCCGAGGTCGAGACCGGCGTCGAGGATTACCTGATCGACCCCGAGACCCGCCTCGAGCGCCCAACGGCGGCGCTCGAGAAGGAAGTCCGCCACGTCTTGAACCACGTCCTCGTAGATCGGAGTCGGGTCGGCGACTCGGGGGGCGAGACGAATGTGGGTCGCCACCACGCTCGCTCCACTGAGAGCGGCGACGGGGAGGTAGTTCGGGTCGGCGAATCCGGAGATGTCGTTGCCGAGTATCGCTCCGGCCCCGAAGGCGGCCTCGGCGACGGCGGAGCGCCACGTGTCCACGCTGAGTGGCGTGTCGAATCGTCGACGTAACTCGGTGATCGCCGGTATCACCCGGTCCAACTCCTCCTCCTCAGACACCGGATCACCCGGACCGGCCTTCACCCCACCCACGTCGAGAAGATCGGCCCCGGCGCGCACCAGCTTCTCGGCCCGGCCCAAGAATCCGTCGAGGTCGAAAGTGGCGGCCGGCGCGAAAAAGGAGTCCTTCGTTCGATTGAGGATTCCCATGACGAGCGCGCGGTGGGTGAGGTCGTAGGTACGATTCCCTAGGCGCAGGCGTCGAGGAGTGACGGGCGCGGGGGTGAACTCGAGGTCGTAGGCCCCGCCCAGGTCGCTCTCCACGGTGGCCCAGCCTACCGAGCCCGGAGTGGTCCGAGCGCCCGGCATTAGGCTGGCTCCTACTCGCCATGGACAACGACTACATCATCTTTCTCGACGAACCCCAACTCCACGAACCGGTACTCGTCTACGCCCTCGAGGGGTGGATCGACGCCGGACTCGGGGCCCAGACCGCGCTCTCGAATCTCTTGTCCCAGATCGACAACGAGGTCATCGCCAAGTTCGACACCGAGTACTTCATCGATCAGCGCGCTCGGCGTCCGACGGTGCGCATCACCGACGGGGTCACCACCGAACTGGTGTGGCCCGAGATTGAACTGCGCGTCGGACGAGACCGCGACGGGGCGGACCTGCTCATCTTGGTCGGACCGGAGCCGGACTTTCATTGGAGCGACTTCGTCGACGCGGTGACTGACACCGCCGATCACTTCGGGGTGCGCCTGGTGGTCGGACTCGGGGCGTTCCCCGCTCCCACCCCCCACACGCGACCCCTACGCGTCGTCGCCACGGCGCCGGCGGACTCGGAGCACCTCTTACCCCTCATCGGTACCGTCGAGGGCGACCTCGAGGTACCCGCGGGTATCAGTGCGGCCATCGAACTCGGCTGCGCCGACGTCGAGATCGACGTGATCACGCTCTGGGCTCGAGTCCCCCACTACGTGGCCTCGATGACCTACCCCCAAGCCGCCGCCGCCCTGATCGATCACCTGGCCCGCATCGGCGGACTGAGCCTCGACTCCTCGGGGCTCCAGAGCGCCGCCGACGAGACTCGCCTACGCGTCGACGACCTGGTCACGAACAACCCCGAGCACGCCGCCATGGTCGAACACCTCGAGTCCCTGGCCGACGAGAGCGAGGGCACCTCCTTCGGCGACCCGGTCCCCGAACCCGAGGAACTGTCGGCAGAACTCGATCGTTTCCTGCGCGGCGAGGGTTTCTAGGACTCTCCACTCTCCGCGGTCCCCGTCGGGTGACGCACCTCTCGAATTAAAGTCTGGACCGTCGCCGAGAGGGGCACCGCGAGCAGAACACCGACGAAGCCCCCGAAGAGTCCCCCGACCCAGGCCCCCACTTCGGCCCCGACGAGGACCCCGACGAAGACCGTGAGGGGACTAATCCGAACCGTCCGACTCATCACAAGCGGGTTGAGGACGTGGTTCTCCAGTTGGGTGTAGACGAGAAAGACGACGAGGGTCACGACCCCCGCGCTCACCGAGTGACCGAAGGCGAAAAGGACGGTGGGTATGCCCGCGAGGGCGCCCCCGATGGTGGGGAGAAAGTCCACCAACGCCACCCAGAGGGCGAAGAGGGTGGCGAAGGGTACCCCCATCACCGTCAAGGAGACGAACACCACCACTCCGGCGATGAGGGAGGTGAGAAAGTTCCCGAGCATGTAGCGCGTGGCGGCTCGAGCGACTTCGTGACTGACCCGGGTGACTCGCTGCGCG
>JAKBAZ010000159.1 GCA_021826255.1 Actinomycetes bacterium | reverse complement strand
CGACGTTGGTACTTCGAGCCCACACCGAGTGATTCGTCAAGTCGACGATTTGAACGACGACGGGGTGCTTCTCCGTGAACTCCACCGGAGGGCGTCCCTTCACAATGCGCGGCGCCTGGGACACGACCGCCTGGGCCAGCGCCGCGGTGACCGAGTTGGTCTCCCTCGTTCGGGTGCTGGACTCTTGAGCCGAGTTGATGAGAAGGTTCACCACCACGAGCAGAACCGTCACCAGTGACACGAAGAGGAGGGTCAGTCGGGTTCGGACCGAGAGGCTACTTCTCATCGAGCGATGGTGAACTGGTACCCCACGCCTCTGACGGTGCGAATCAGACCCTGGGTCGGGGTCTCGAGCTTGCGGCGCAAGTACCCGATGTAGACCTCGACCACGTTGGGGTCGCCCTCAAAGTCGGTCCCCCATATCTGTTCGAGGAGTTCTGACTTTTGAACGACGTGCTCGGCCCTCTCCATCAAGTACTCGAGAAGTCGGAACTCGCGAGGGGTCAGGGTCGCTTCGACGTTGTTGGCCGTTACTCGCCGACGAACCGGATCAAGGGTCACCGGCCCCACCGAGAGAATTCGACTCTCTCCTCGACCGTGTCGGCGCATGAGGGCGTTGACTCGGGCGAGGAGGACGGTCGAATCAAAGGGCTTTCGTACGAAGTCGTCCGCCCCTAACTCCAAGCACTCAACTTCGTCCAGATCACCGTTCTTCGCGGTGAGCACCACGATGGGAACACTGAGGCCCGCCTCGCGAATATCAGAACACACGCTGAACCCGTTGCGGCGAGGCAACATCAAGTCGAGGATGACCAACTCGTAGTCTCCCGACAGTGCGGCCTTAGAGCCCGACGGCCCGTCCTCGCACACGTCGACGGCGTAATCGGCGTCGCTCAACAGCCCCGCGACAGCGCTCGCCAGACATTCATCATCCTCGATGAGGAGAACTCGAAGACGAGAGGAACTCACTCTCGTAAATGTAGTCCTCGTCACAGGGTCTCATCAGGCACGGAGAACTCCTACGACCCCGCGAAAGCCTAAGTGTCACTTAGGCACATGTCATCGTCGGCGTCGGCGCCAGCGGCCTTCGAGGGACCACGGAGTGGCGGGCGAAAGAAGGAAGGGGGTCCACGCAAAGACGTACACGATGTCCGCCCCGGTGAACCACGGCGAGGCGTGAAACGACACGGTCAAAAAGAGAGAACACGACACCAGAAGGCCCACGAGTGCCGCCCACCGAACGCCGACCCCGAGCAGCATCGCCAGGCCCACGCACGTCTCGGTGATCGCCATCGCCACGCCCACGGCCACACCGACGTGCAGGAGTGGGTGGAGTAACCCTCCCACCGGACTGGTCTTTATCGCGAGAACTAGCGACTGTTGGATCGAAATGGGCGACGAGGCTCGAAGAAAGTCGGGGTTAGCCAACTTTTGAATCCCCGCGTACGTGAACGCTGCGCCGAGAAATCCCCTGAGGGGTACGAGGGCCAACGCGGGGTCCCGTGTCGCCATGCTGATCCTCCATTACGGGGCTTATTCGTCAACGGCAGTGTACGGGCGGGGTCGCACTCCAAGTTCGGCGCATAATGGGGTGGTGATCACGGCGTCCATTGTTGGGTGGCTCATCAACGAGTTGCACAAGGTTCCCAGTCCACTCGTCTACGTCGTAGCGGGACTCCTCGTCTTCGGTGAAGCCGCCCTCTTCATCGGGTTCGTCCTCCCGGGCGAAACCACTGTCATCGTCGCCGGCGTCATCGCGGCGTCGGGTCGGGTCAACGTGGTCGCCCTCGCGGCCCTCGTCGTGGTCGCCGCCGTCGTCGGGGACTCCGTGGGCTACGCGGTGGGTCACCGCTACGGCGAGCGTCTCCTCGAACACCGCGCCTTTAATCGCCACCGCGAGGAACTCTCCTCGGCAATGGAGGGTCTGCGCCGTCGCGGGCCGATCTACGTCTTCGTGGGTCGATTTACGGCTTTTTTACGAGCAGTGATGCCGGGACTCGCCGGAATGTCCAAGATGCACTACCGACGGTTCCTGTTCGCCAACGTTCTCGGCGGCCTGGTGTGGGGGGTCGCCTACACACTTCTCGGGTACTTTTCGGGAACTCAACTCACCCGTATCGAAAAGTATTCGAGCTGGGTCGGTTACGGACTCGTCCTCCTCTTCCTCGCTCTCGTGGGAGGTTTGTGGTGGCGCCGACGGCGCCGCCACGCGCTTACTCGTTCCACTCCGAACGACTAATGAGGGCTGGGACTCCCGAGAGGGGTCCGCGGCCCTCGAGGAGCCGGCCCACGACGTGAGAGTGCAGGGGGCCCCACGGAACGTCGGGCGACGTGGCGCGAATCTCGCTCATCCACTCCACGAGGTTTCTCGCCGCCAGAGTCCTCTCTTCGAGAGCATCGCGCCTCCACGGTGGGCGTTGACCACTGACGTACCCGTCCACGAGTTCATCGACGTCGCTCGTGATGACGTACTCGTCGGCCCCAATCTCGGCGGTCACGAGACGTACGTAGCGAGCAAGCGCGTCTTTCACCCAGGGTTTGGTCCAGGGCTCCATCCCAAGCCACGACGGCCAGGCTCCGTCAACGAGTTCGACGCTGACCCACAGATCACGCTGATGGGCGTGATCGACCACGCGACGATACGTTTCGAGGGCTTCGACGTCTCGCACCCGGGCCCGGGGCTGAACTCGGGCCCACGAGAGTCCGAGGCGTACTCCGTCGAGACCAAGAGAGCCCACTCGGTGCCACAGGTCGTCGTAGCGGTGGCGCAGGTTGTCGGCGTGTCCCGGACCCTCACTCCGACCCAACCCAATCATCGGAGACCACACGGTGGCGGGCCCGTAGGGAACATCGTGTCCACCCTCACTGGCGTACGCACTGACAAAGCCGAGACGTCGCGGACTCCCTGTCACCCTGCAATTCTGACACGGGAGGGTGGAGAGGGGGCAGACTGGGGGGCAGGCATCTCACCGAGTGGAAGGGCACGCCGTGACCGAACCCGTACTTCGCCGTCGCGAGGGGGCGACCGAGATCGTGACGCTCAACCGGCCCGAGGCTCGTAACGCCATCGACCTCGCCACGATGACCATGCTGTCGGCTGCCCTCGACGCCGCGGCCACTGACCCCGACGTCAGGGCCGTCATCCTCACGGGAGCCGGAGAGCTCGCCTTCAGTGCCGGGATGGATCTGAAGGGCTTTGCCCGAGGAGAGGTGCCCGTCAACGAACACGGATTCGCGGGTATTACTCGTCGACACTTCCCCAAACCACTCATCGGGGCGGCGAACGGACCCGCCTTCGCCGGTGGTTTTGAAGTGTTGTTGTGTTGTGATCTCATCGTGACGGCTCGCCACGCCACCTTCGGTCTCCCTGAACCCCAGCGGGGCCTCGTGGCGGGCGGCGGGGGGCTCGTCCGACTTCCTCGACGCGTCCCGAGAGCGCTGGCTCTGGAGATGATTCTCACCGGAGAGCCCATCACCGCCGAGCGCGCCTACGACATCGGTCTCGTGAACCGCGTGGTCGCATTCGACCACCTTC
>JAKBAZ010000009.1 GCA_021826255.1 Actinomycetes bacterium | reverse complement strand
CCATGGCCGAGACGGGCCACCTCGTCTTTGGTACGTTGCACACCAACGACGCGGCCCAGGCGATTGACCGTATCATCGACGTCTTTCCGGCCTGGCGCCAAGAGCAGACCCGAGTCCAGTTGGCGGCATCCCTCACCGCTATCTTCGCCCAGCGCCTCATCCCTAAGATTGGGGGCGGGGTGGTTGCGGCCTTCGAAGTTCTGGTCGCCACTCCCTCGGTGCGTAACCTCATCCGGGAGGGGCGCTCCAACCAGTTGGGCAACATCATGTTCACGAATTCGAAGGAGGGAATGCAGATGATGGAGAACTCCCTCGCCGATCTCGTGGCCTCCGAAACGGTGACTTACGAGGACGCCATGGCGGCCTCGGCTCACCCCAAAGAACTGGTGCGAGCCATCGACGCGGTCAAGTCCCGGGGGAGAGGCTCACTCGGGCGTTGACGTCGAGAGGTCCCAATCTTCCCTACCGCATCGTGGCGGGCGTGGTGCCGAGCGCCAGTGCGTGGCTCGTGGCGTCCGCCAAGATCGCCGGAGCGACCTTCGCCCCCGACGAGCCCCAGATCTTTCCCACGTTTATGGACATTGTGGACCAACGTCCGATGTTCGACGCGGTGGTCATCAACGTACCTATTGGTTACCTCGACGATGACGAGCTGGGGCTTCGTACCTGTGACCGGATTGCGAAGGAGATGCTCGGACCCCGCGGAAACGTGATCACCCACGTTCCCTCACGCGCCGCGATCCTCGACCCCAATCACCCCCACGACAACTTGGACGCGGTGACGGTGATGATGCTGCCCCGCTACCGGGAGGTCGCCACCGAGATGGCCCCCTACCGCCAGCGCCAGATCTACCAGGGCCACCCCGAACTCAGCTTTCTCGAGATGAACGGTGGTGTGCCCATGAAGCACGGTCGCTTCACCGGAGCGGGCCACAACGAACGACGAGACCTCCTGATCCACAAGATGCAGGGTGTGGAGCGCGTCCTCGACGTCGAGATGGATCGAGTGCGCTGGCACCACCTCCAAGAAGCGGCGGCCCTGATGTGGTCGGCTCGACGCGCCTTCACCCGCACGGCGCGCCGCATCCCCTTCGACCCCGAGTGGGACTCGGAGAGTCTGCGGATGGAGTACGTCTACTAGTCCTCGTTCGCGCTAGCGCTGGGGCCAGTAGGGCCAGTGGGACAAGAGAGCCGGGGCGAACCACAGGGCGAAGAGAGTCCCCGCCGCGAGGTAGACCCCGTAGGGGATGGGTTGATCGCGTCGGCGCCGCTTGGTGAGAATGAGAAACCCTCCTACGAGGACGCCGAGGACATTGGCCGCAAAGAATCCCACGAGCACTTCACCCAGTCCCCACCAGCCGAGCAGTAGACCCAAGAGTCCGGCCAGTCGAACGTCGCCGAAGCCGAGCGCCCGGGGGCTTGCGAAGTTGAGGGCGAAGAAGACGAGGAACCATCCCGCGCCAGCGACGAGCCCGCGAAACAGGGCGTGGACGTCGTGGGAACCGAGTGCGGCAATGAGCATGGCCAGTGCGCTGAGGGCGAGCCCCCAGTAGACGAGGACTCGGGGAAGGGTCATCGTCTCGGCGTCGATGAGCGCGAGGGCGAGTAGCACACTCGACCCGATCAGTACCGCGACCAGGATCGGGTGAAAGCCAATGCGCAGAGCGTCGAGACTCCAGATCACGGCGTTTGCGCCCTCGACGAGGGGGTAGCGCCAGGAGATCGGCTCGCGACAGGTCCGACAGCGCGCCCGTAAGACAATCCACGAGACGATCGGAATGTTGTCGAGAGCGCGCAGGGGAGTGTCACACGAGGGGCAGGCTGAGCGGGGCCGGACGACACTCAGTCCCCGGGGCACGCGGTAGACGACGACGTTGAGAAAACTCCCCACGAGTAGACCAACGACTGCGACGTATATCCAGGCCAACGCCATGACTCTCCTCGACGACGGTGCCGACAGTTAGAACGTCGCTATGACCGTGAAATTGCTGATATCTCATTATGCTTGAGGAGTAATTACATCAGCGTGATTTCGGTGTCAAACAGTCAGGAGACGTGGTGGCTCACTCCGTGAACCGGCGTTATCGGTACGGTTCGTTCTTTATTGACGAAGCGTCCGGCATTCGCTTCGAGGGTCATCACCCCGCGCAGCGCCCCGACCTGTGGAAGAAGTATCTCGACGGGGCCGAAGGTCGCTACCGGAGCCGCGGAGTCGAGGAGGCCTTCCACCGGGAGGAGTTGGAAGCCGGAACGGGGGTTTCCCTCTTTTTCGTGGGACTTGATCCGTCTGGCAATGTTGTGGGAGGAATGCGAGTTCACGGTCCTCTCGAAAATCGATTTGAGGCCGCAATCATGGGTGAAATGGCCGCATCCTCTGAAATCGGGCTCATTGGAGAGACGATTGACAAAGAATGTAGGTTGGGAGCTATTGAAATAAAGGGAGCGTGGTCGAACGGAGAGGCGGCCATAGGCCGTAGGCTCCTCACCACCTTCGGGCGCGCGACGATTCACGCGCTGAACTGGCTGGGAGCGGAGTTTGCAGTCTTCGCGGTCGCCGACCGAATGATTCCCCAGGCAATCGACAACGGATGTATCCAAATTGGCACGACGTCGGTAGAGTTTCCCGACGAGCGCTACCGCACCGTGGCCCTCTCCTATCGTCGCTCACTGAGTTACGACCTCGCCAATTCCGAAACTCAGGCCTACCTTCGACGGGAGGCCGAGCAGCTGGCTCGCGGTCCCGTGGATGAGGCGGGCGCGGTCTCGCCGGAGTCGGCGCAGTATCAGTCCTATCGACCCCTTATTCTCGACGTCACTCGTCGCGCGGAGCGCGAAGTACTGAGGACACTCAGAGAGGAAGACTCTCTCCAGGTGCTCGATCGTTACGACGAGCAGTCGACCCAGTTGGGTTCCCTCGTCGACGTGAGTGCCGCCGAGATCGCCGACGACGGACAGCGCTGGGTGTACTACCCCTGGCGGCGCGCGGTCGTGCGACTCCTTGGACCCCGGGGATTCGAGGTCCTGCGCCTTAATCGCAATCACAACAAGATCACCAAGAGAGAGCAGAGCCGTCTTCGAGCGTTACGGGTCGGCGTCATTGGAGCGAGCGCGGGGCACTCGATAGCTCACGCTCTCGCCCTCGAGGGACTCTGCGGAGAGTTGAGAATTGCCGACTTCGATCACATTGAGCTTCACAATCTGAACCGAATCCCGACCGGCGTCGTCGATCTCGGTGTCAACAAGGCGGTGGCCCTGGCCCGTCGAATCGCCGAAGTGGATCCCTACTTAAAGTTAGAAGTCTTCACCGAGGGCGTCACCATGGACAATGTTCGTCACTTTCTCGACGGCCTCGACCTCCTCGTTGAAGAGTGCGACTCGCTCGACGTCAAGGTGATGGTGCGAGAAAGGGCGCGCGAACTCGGGATCCCGGTCATTATGGAGACGAGCGACCGCGGGGTGCTCGACGTGGAGCGCTTTGACCTCGAGCCCGAGCGCCCCATCTTCCACGGCCTGTTGGGTGAGTTGGACTCCACGATCCTCGCCGGACTGACGACGGAACAAAAGAACCCCATCGTTCTGCAGATTCTCGGAGCCGAGGACGTGTCGGCCCGTGCGGCGGCTTCCGCCCTCGAGCTCGGCACCACTGTGAGTGGCTGGCCCCAGCTGGCGAGTGAAGTGACCCTCGGTGGAGCGACGGTGGCGACGGCCGTTCGCCGCTTCGGTCTGGGTAAGGAGTTGCCGTCCGGCCGAGTGCGAATTGATCTCGACGAGATTCTCGACTCACTTCACCCCGTCCGCGTTGAAGCCTCACTTCGCGAAGGGTTGTCGTCGCCGCCGCCCACTGACCCGCCTCTTCGGAGTGACGATCCCGTGGAGTTGATCGTCGACGCCGCTCGGCGCGCCCCCTCGGGTGGAAACGTGCAGCCGTGGAAGTTCAGCGTCGAGGGTGACGCCATCCACTTCTTCGCGGATACCTCGTCATCAAGCGTCATGGACATTCAACACCGAGGAACCTACCTTGCCATCGGCGCGGCCCTCTTTAATGCTCGGGTCATGGCGGCGAGCCTTCGCCGACTCGGCTCCGTCCAGTTGTTCCCCGATCGCGCGAGACCAGATTTGGTGGCGACGATGACCCTCGGCCAGGGTATGGACCCCGAGATTGAACAGTTGCGTGAGTTGATTTTCACTCGCAGTGCCAACCGTCGAATGGGTGTACCGGGCGAGGTGAGCGACGAAACCATGACGCTTCTCCAGCGAGCGGTGGAAAAAGAGGGGGTCGGCGTCAAACTGGCCTCGAAGCGCGAAGACCTGTTGGCTCACGCCACGATGTTGGGTGAGGCGGATCGGTGGCGCTATCTCCTACCCAACGTGCACCACGACATGATGAAGGAGTTGCGCATTCCCGGGCGCGACGAACTCACGACGGGGCTCGACGTTCGCACTCTTGAACTCGACCCGGCGACACTCTCGTTAATGTCGCTACTCGGTCGGTCGGACGTCATGGACAATCTTCGGGAATGGCGCGGGGGCAAGTTGCTCGAAATGCGATCCAAGATCGCCGTCGCGACGTCGAGCGCCCTAGCCGTGGTGACCGTGCCGAGGACTGAACCGCTGTGGTACGTGAGAGCGGGGGCCGCCATGGAGCGGTTGTGGATGGTGGCCGAAGGGGCCGGATTGTCGGTCCAGCCGGTTTCCCCGCTGTACTTGTACGCCAACGACGAGGCGGACATGATCGGCCTCGCGGGGGAGCGTCGCGCTGACGAACTCCTTCAGCACGCAGAAAACTATCGTGCCCTGTGGCATCTGGGGCCCTTTGACGCCATGGCGATGGTGCTGCGCCTGTTCTATTCCCCACCACCGTCGGTGAGAAGTATTCGCCGGCCCCTGCACGAGGTAGTGACACCCTCGAGTCACGACCGGAGTCATTTTCAGCCCCGGGTGCATCACTACGGATAGAAAAATCCTCTCAAAAGGGACACAACTGGCTAAATTCAGGGTTTTCGCTGGTATTTTTGGGGGACGAAGGGGCGACCTACGCACCCACGACTCAAGGTGATGAACGAGTGAAATCAGGGCAAGACACCCGCATTGTTGGTGAAACCCTTCTTAAAGTCATCCCGGGCGTGCAGGTAGTTGCAACAGTTTCACTCAATCCCCAAGGGATTGAGGGGCTCTTCGAGGAACCCATCACCGTCCCGGGAGTTGACGACGTCATCCCGTCCCTGCTCGCTGCGGCGAAGGCTCACGCACGTTCGGAAGAAGAAAAACCCGAAGTAGTGATCGACATCGACGGGTCACCGTGGACCCTCTTGAGTTACCCCGTCACGGTACGTGACGGGGACGTGGCGGGGGCTCTTTTCGTCGCTAAGCCTCGCGATGAGTGGTCCGAGAAGGATAGGGCGTTGCTCGAGAGCTTCGCGGGAATGTTTTCGTACCGTATCTCTCAGGCGATGCGCGAAAGCCAGATGGTTCTCCAACGTCGACTGGACTCGCTCGTCTCGCGAGTGGCCGAGCGCCTGATGTCAACATCCTCACAACAGCGACAACAGGCGTTCGACTGGACATGCCAGGAGTTGGCGACTTTTTTGGAGGCGGATGTCGCCTTCATTCGTTCTAACGACCTCGAGCGGGGTCTCTCCGTCCTCGAAGCGGAGTTTCCCATTCGAGAGGATAAGCCTGACCCCGACCCCCTGGGTGAGGTGCCCTTCGACTCCGATCCCATCTTCATGGCGATGAGGGATTTGAAGAGTCCTTACGTCGCCGGAATCGACAATTACGAAGAGTATGTACAACACGTCGAGGAAGCCACCGGTGTGGAACCAATGGGTGGAGCCGCCGTTCCCCTTCTTATGCACGGCGACACCTGGGGGATACTTGGTTTCTTGCACTTTAATAACCACGTCTGGATTCCCGCAGAAATTAACGCCCTTCAGGCGGTGGCCACCATGCTCGTGCAACTACAGGCTCGTATTGACGCCGAGCAACAGATTGTGTTCAATGCGACTCATGATGACCTCACCGGCCTGCCGAATCGTCGGGCGCTGATTCAAGAGTTGGTGGAGAGGATAAGCGCCGGACGCGATACCGCCATCATGATTATCGACCTCGACCGTTTCAAAGTGATGAACGACTTTCTGGGGCACGCCAGTGGGGACCGTCTGTTGGTCACCATTGCGGATCGACTCCGCACCTCGATCCGAGCCAACGACTTCGCCGCCCGACTCGGTGGCGACGAATTCGTCTTCTTGGTGGATCAGATTACGAACGAGATGGAGGTGCTCGCCACCGCGTATCGTCTCCTCGAGGTGATTTCGGAGCCGGTGGACATTCACGGACAGTTTTTTGCCCACACCGCGAGTATCGGTATCGCCATGGCGACGGAGAGTCAACCCGACGCCCTCGAAATGCTTCGCTGGGCGGACGTGGCGCTTTACAGTGCGAAGTCCGGCGGGCGCAATCAAGCGGTGGTATTCGACGAGAGCCTTCGCCGGGCCGCCCACGAACGAAGTCAACTGGAGTTGTCGCTACGAGACGCAATTGACGCTGGTCAATTGCGTCTGCACTTTCAGCCCGAGGTCAACCTGGATACCGGTCAACTCTTGGCGTGTGAGGCACTCGTGCGCTGGGAGCACCCCGAACGAGGGATGATTCCCGCGGTGGAGTTCATCTCGGTGGCCGAGGAAACGGGCCTTATCGTCAACATTGGTCGCTGGGTCTTCGCCGAGGCGTGCCGAACCCTTGCCGATTGGGATCGTCGATTTGGCCCGATGGACCTGGTCATGCGCATCAATATGTCTCCCGCCGAGTTCTTGATGGAAGACATCGTGGAGTTCGTCGAGGGTTGCCTCGTCGTAAACGGAATCGCCGGTAACCGGCTCTGCATCGAAATCACCGAGTACACCGTTCTCGATAAACCCGAAAAGACGGCCCAGATTCTTCGGGGATTCCAGGACCTCGGCGTTGAAGTCGCGCTCGACGACTTCGGAACGGGCTTCGCCTCGATGACCGAGTTGAAGAATCTCCCCGTCAACGCCATCAAACTGGACCTGAGTTTCGTTCAGGGGATCAACCAGGACCCCTACGACCGCGCCATTGTCGAGTCCATCATTCTTCTTGGTCGAGCTCTCCACTTGACGGTTATCGCCGAGGGTATTGAGACGCCCGATATCACCGACACTCTGGTGGAGTTGGGGTGTCACCGGGGGCAGGGATACCTCATTTCTCGACCCGTGCCGAGTGATCGTCTCGATGACCTGTTGAAGAAAAAGGTTCTCGACGTGTCCACTTTGCGCACCACGTCGACGACGAGTCGGGCAGTACGAGGATGACCGAGTTGACCTCCCTCGCCGAGAGCATCCCCACCGACGGTAACTACGAACCATGGCTCTTCAAGGCCATGCTGGAAGAGCTGTCCCACAGCGAGCTCGGCATCAGTTTCATCTACACCGTGTTGAACGCCCTCGCTAAACGCCACGACCTCACTGACGTCGTGGTGGTCCTCGAGCACGAGAATCTCTCCACTCAAGAGTTCCGTCTGTCGGGCGCCGAGATGAACGGTGACACCGTTCGGTATTTATCGCGCCAACCCGGGGTCTACTGTGTCCCCGACGTGGTGGGCGAGGTGGAAAAGCAGGCGGTTCAGACCGCCTGTCAGCTCGCCCTCTCCTTGCACCTGGCGCGGTTTACGGCCGCCCACGACGCTCTCACCACGATTGCCAATCGCCGAACCTTCGACATTGCCCTCGCGAACTCCGCGGTGCGCTCAGCTCGCTACGGGTGGCCCTTCACGCTGGTTCTCATCGACCTCGTGGGTTTCAAGAAGATCAACGACCAGTACGGCCACGACGCCGGTGACCGACTGTTACGTCAATTCGGTTTCTCGCTACGCCTCTCAATTCGCCAAGGCGACCTGGCCGCCCGTATCGGTGGTGACGAGTTCGCGGTGATTTTGAACAACGCCGAGGGCCACGAAGCGATGGGCTTCGTGGAGCGCCTGCGGGCGGAGATGCTGAAGTCGGGCGAGAACATCGCCTTCACGACCGGGACGGCGACGTCGCCCCGAGACTCGACCGACCCGCTCGAACTGACTCGCGTCGCCGACGCGCGACTGTACGCGAAGAGAGGAATAATCCACCAATGATCTCCCCGACCGAAGAGGATTTCGAACTCGAACTGCGGGCTCTGCCCGGGGTAGTGAACGTGGGCTTTCGCTACAGCGAGAAGGGCGACGTGGAAGCGGTGTCCCTCGTCGTGCGAGGTTCTGACACGGGACCACTGCGAGTTGTCGCCAAACAAATCGTGTCGCTCTACTACCCCGAGGCGTCCGTCACCGTCGAAGAGATGAAGGCCGATCTCTCCCACGACGTTCGTGCCGAGGGCAGCCGCGTCATGTTGGTGCGCGCGGAGTTCAACTCACACGAGGGGTTCTGCGAGGTTCAGCTGAACTACGACGGACGGGTCGGCGTGGGTCGCTCGGAAGCTGGTCCATTGATTGGTGGCGCGGAAGCCACCCTCGACGCTCTGAGGGACTTGGGCTTGAGTGTGCCGTTCTATCTCGTGAGTTCCATCAACGTCGCCACCGTGCGAGGCTGGCCCGTGGTGGTGACTCTTCGACCCCAGACGAACGAACCGGATCGACACGGGATCGCCCAAGCCGAGACGGAACTGCTCAGTTCGGCGAAAGCAACGCTCAACGCTCTGAACCGGTACATCTCTCGACTAGTCGACTAGGGACGACCTCGAGAGCGAGTGGATAGCGAGTCGACCTGTAAGCGGGGTTCTGTACGCCTTGCGGCGCGGTGGCCATCCATCTGAGCAACCTACCTTGGGGGTGCTCTTTCGAGCTCGCGGGCCGCGCCCCAGTTTTGGTCTTGCTCCGAGTGGGGTTTACCTAGCCGCCACGGTCGCCCGTGACGCTGGTGCGCTCTTACCGCACCCTTTCACCCTTACCTGTGCAAACGCCATCGGCGGTCTTCTCTCTGTGGCACTGTCCTGCACGTCACCGTGACTCGCCTTTCGCGAGCACTCTGCCCTGTGGAGCCCCGACTTTCCTCGCGCTCGCGCGCGCGGCCACCCGGTCGGCTCGCTATCCGGTCTCATTCTGCCATAGGGCACCCTGTCGCATCGTCGGCCCGGTAGCCTTCCTCCGTGAGTCTTCGCGAACCGGCCCCGGACGTCCTCGACGTCGGGGAGTTCTACGACCTCATCGAAGCGCACTTGGAAGAGTCCTTCGGGCGACGTCACCCCCTGTGGGTGCGCGGCGAGATCACGAAGGTCTACGAGAAGGGCCACCTCTACGTCGATCTCGCCGGTTCGCTGCGCTCGGACGGCAAGCGACCCACCCTCAACGCCCACTGTTGGAACTCGGTGTGGGGGAGATTGAAGGCCACCCTCGCCGCCGAGGGGGTGCGTCTCTCCGAGGGGGCGGTCGTCTCCGCGTTCGGGTACGTCGACCTCTACGCCCCCTCGGGGCGAATCGGCTTCACGATCACCGCCCTCGACCTCGAGGGCTTGATGGGCGACCTGGCGCGCAAACGGGCCGAGTTGATTCGCCGTCTGAGCGCCGAGGGACTCCTCGAGGCGCAACGGGGCCGTATCCTTTCCCCCGTCCCCTTGCGCGTCGGGCTCGTCGCGAGTCCCCAAACCGAGGGCTACAACGACTTCGTGGGACAGTTGGTCTCGTCGGGGTACAGCTTTGACGTACGGGTGGTGCGAAGTCTCGTCCAGGGTGACGAGGCGCCCGCGCAGATTGTGCGAGCTCTTCAGCACCTGGGGGCGGAGAACTGTGACGTCATCTGCGTGGTGCGCGGGGGTGGTTCACGCGCGGACCTGGCCTGTTTTGATGACGAGCGAGTGGCTCGAGCCATCGCAGAGTGTCGTACTCCCGTCTGGACGGGTATCGGACACACGGGTGACGAGTCGGTGGCCGACCTCGTCGCTCACACCCGGGCGATTACCCCGACCAAGCTGGGTGAGCAACTCGTGGTGACGGTCCGCGAGGCCGAGGTGCGAGGGGTGCTCCAACCCGCCACCGCTCTCCTCACGGGCGCCGCGGCGGTGCTCGATGAGGCGACGACCACCCTCGCGGAACGACGGCGCACCCTGGTCTACGCCGTGCGGGACCGACTGCGCGCCGAGTCACGGTTCCTCGACACCCAACGGAATCGACTCGTCGTCGAGTCGAGGCGTCTGTTGGAGAGTGCTGAGCGAGAACTGGGCGCCAAGCGACAACTACTGGCGGCCTACGACCCCCAACGCCGTTTTGCTCAGGGCTGGGCGGTGGTGATGGGTTCGACGGGCCGGGCCGTGATCTCGGTGGAGGACGTTCACGAGGGTGAGGCACTCCGGGTACGGGTAGGAGACGGCGCCTTTAGGGTCGTGGTCGAAAGAGAGGAATGATCATGAGTCAGAGTTGGAACGACGCGACCGAGGAACTCAATCTGATTGTGGCCTCCTTCGACCAGGGCGAGGTCTCCGTGGACGACCTCTTCGCCAAGTTGGAGCGCGCCAGCGCCATCATTGAGCAACTCGAGGAGCGCCTGCGCGCGACGAGTGCTCGGGTGGAAGAGCTCACGCCGCGACTCTCCAAGGTTGTCGAGGGTGACTGAGTTGTACTTTCGCCAGTGGCTCTCCGGGCGCGACTTCGCGACGGCGAACCCCCTCGCTCGTGACATGCGTAACTTCACCTACGCGGTGGGCGACCCGGTGACCCACGAGGCGGTCCTCGTCGATCCCGCCTACGACCCCGCGGCCCTGCTCGAGCTCCTGCGCCGTGACGGTATGGAATTGGTGGGTGTGGTGGCGACGCACTACCACGCTGATCACATCGGGGGATCGCTCCTCGGGTATCCGGTAGCGGGCATCAGCGAACTGATGGAGTTGCGAGAGGTTCCCGTTCACGTGAACTTAGAGGACGTGACCTGGGTCAGTCTCGGTACGGGAGTCCTCTCACCGCCCATCGTCGCTCACCTCGACGGGGACGTCGTGGAGGTGGGGTCCGTGTCTCTTCGTTTACGTCACACTCCCGGACACACGGCGGGATCTCAGTGCGTCGAGGTCGAGGGACGCCTTCTCACCGGGGACACCCTCTTTCTTGACGGGTGCGGTCGCACGGACTTACCCGGTTCTGATCCCACCGAGATGTATCGCTCCCTCCAGGTGCGACTGGCCGACCTGGACGACGAGTTACAGGTCTACCCCGGGCACTTCTACTCGCCCGAGCCCTCGGCTCCCCTTCGGGCGGTTCGGGCCCGTAACCAGGTCCTCGCCGAACGCAGTTCCGAGGAGTGGCTCAGGATCTTCTCGTGAGCCTGAGCGCCGACGACCACGTCGTCGTGGTGGGAGCGGGTCTCGCTGGCTGGACGTTCTGCGAGGAGTTGCGTCGCCGCGAGTACCGCGGGGCACTCACCCTGGTGGGTGAGGAGGAGCACGAGCCCTACGATCGCCCGCCCCTCTCGAAGCAGGTGGCCGAGGGTAAGTGGGAACTTGAGCGCACCTCGCTCGTGACGCCGGAGCGGCGCGCGGCGACGGAGGTGACCTGGCGGCTCGCCGAGCGCGCGGTCGAACTCAACGTGTCGGGCCCCTTCGTCGAGCTGAACTCGGGCGAGCGCCTCCACGCGACGCGGGTCGTCGTCGCCACCGGGGTTCGGGCCCGACAGCTCCCCTGGCGGACCCCCGAGACGATGACCTTGCGCCGTCGAGACGACGCCGAACGACTCTCGCGGGCCCTGCACTCACTGAGACCCAGCGACGAAGTGGTGATCGTCGGTGCGGGATTTATTGGGGCCGAGCTGGCCACGGCGCTCGTACGCCGGGGTCTGCACGTGCGCGTACTCGAGGCCGCCCCGATACCTCTCGCCGCTCAGCTCGGACCCGACATCGCTCGAGCGATTGCCGCGAAGGCGTCGACGGCGGGGGTGAATCTGCGCACCGGCGTCGAGATCGTGGGTATTTCGAGCGAGGGCGGCTACTCCGACGTACTCCTCTCTGACGGGAGCGAGTACCACGCGCGGCTCGTGGTAGCGGGGGTGGGGGCCGAGCCGGCCCTCGAGTGGATCGCCGGTAGTGGCCTCGCGACCGCTCAAGGAATCCTCGTGAATGAACACTTCGAAGCTCGGGCCCGGATCGGGGCCCTCGGCGACGTCGCTCGATTCCCGTGGCGCGGCGAGCCGACCCGGCTGGAGCACTGGCAAATCGCCCACGACTCCGCGAGAACTCTCGCCGCCTGGTGGGTGAACGGCGAGGCCCTCGCCCCCCTCGTGCCCTACTTCTGGTCTGACCAGTACGGCCAGAAAGTGCAGGTTCTCGGTCGCCCGCACCCCGAGGCGCGGGTGCACGTAGTGCGAGGGGGTCTCGACGAGGACCGATTTGTCGGCCTCTATGAGCGAGGGGGCCTCGTCTCGGCCGTCGTCGGGTTGAATCAACCCCGGGCCCTCATGCTGTCGCGACCCCTGCTCGTCGAGGAGACCTCGATGGAGGAGGCGTTCCGACTCGCCCCCTGGGAGGGCTAGGAGTAGGTTCGTCTCCGTGGACTTTGCGCTCAATGAGGAGATGGAGGGCCTTCGCGACGTTGTGCGTCGTCTGGCCCGCGAGGTGGTGGCCCCCCGGGCCCGCGAGATTGATCACACGGGGGAGTACCCCGAAGACGTCTTCGCCGCGTTGCGTTCGGCGGACCTGCTGGGACTGTGCATCCCGGAGGAGTACGGGGGGTCGGGGGCCGGTATCACCGGTCTCGTGCTCGCCATTGAGGAGGTGACGAAGTACTCCAACGTCATCGGGTTGATGTTGTTGCTGACTCGTCTGCCCACGGGACCCCTCATGATCGCCGGGACCGAGGAGCAAAAGCGGCGCTACCTGCCGGGAATCGCCCGGGGCGAAACCCGAGCCTCGTTCTGTCTCTCCGAACCCGGAGCCGGTTCGGACGTCGCCGGCATGACGACCCGGGTGGTGCCCGACCCCGCGGTCGAGGGCGGGGTGTTGCTCACGGGGACCAAGTGTTGGATCTCTGGAGCCATGCAGGCCGACTGGTTCGTCGTCTTCGCCAAGCGGGGTGACCCGTCCTCTCGTCACCACGGCGACATCGGGGCCTACATCGTCGAGGCGAATCAGGCGGGCGTGACGCGGCCCCGCACCGACCACAAGATGGGGGTGAAGGGCATCGACACCGCCGACGTCGTCTTCGAGTCGGTCGCCGTTTCGCCCGAGAGAATCATCCCGGGTGATTTTCGACTGATTATGCAGTCACTCAACGCGATGCGACCGGTCGTGGCCGCGCGGGGACTCGGTCTCGCCGAGGGGGCGTTGATGTACGCCACACGGTACGTGAAGGAGCGCCCAGCCTTCGGGGCGACGATCGCCGACCTACAAGGCATCCAGTGGGAGATCGCCAAGATGGCGACCGAGATTGAGGCGGCGCGCCTGCTCACCTACCGAGCGGCCTGGCTCGCTGACCAGGGACGCTTCGCTAAGGCCGACGTGGCTGAACTCTCGATGTCCAAGTACTACGCGAGCGAGGTGGCGGTTCGCGCCTCGGGTCTCGCGGTGCAGTTACTGGGCGCGGCCGGGTACATGGAGGACCACCTGACGGAACTCTTCTACCGCGACGCCAAACAGCTGACCATCGTCGAGGGGACGAGTCAAGTCCAACTCGGCCTGATCGGCCGGGGCGTGATCGGTGAAGATCTGTGGTGGGACTAGCGGGCGAGGGCCCGCGACCAGTCGTTAGATATTGACGACGGGACAGGTGAGCGTCCGGGTGATTCCCGGAACCTTCTGAATGGCCCCGACGATGAACTTGCCGAGGTCGTCGACACTCTCAGCCTCGCAGCGCACGATGACGTCGTAGGGTCCGGTCACCTCGTAGGACTCCTTCACGCCGGGCACCGCGCGGGTGGCGACAACGACCGACTCACTGGAGCCGATCTCGGACTGAATCAAGATGTACGCCTGTACCGACATGGTGGACCCTTTCCTAGGACCCCTCTATTGTGTCAAACTCCCGCCCTCACGCGCTCAGTCGCGTCGGCTCGAGCCTCCGATGTGCCACTGGTGGCAGTATTCGCAGCGGTAGGCGTCGAGTTCGGCCTGGTTCATCGTCCAGGCGAGGTGGGCCGCCGAGAGGGCTTCACTCCGGGTGCGGTAGGCGACCTTGGGACGACCCTCCCGCGTGACGTGGGCGTTCCACGGGCCCGTACCGACCGGCGGGGGAGTCCGTCGTCGTCGCCTCGCCACCTCAGAGAGGTTATCGCTGGGACTTTGGTCCTTGCGCGTCGGGCTCCGTGTCGTATACCCTGGGGGGTATCAAGATTCGCCAGTGAAGGGAGTGCCCGTGGCACGCATCGTGATCTTGGGAGCGGGAATCTCCGGCCATACGGCGGCCCTGCACCTCCGTCGTCAACTCTCTCGCCAGCACGACGTGGTCGTGGTGTCGCCCAACTCGAAGTGGAACTGGATTCCCTCCAACATCTGGGTCGGGGTGGGCAAAATGTCGAAGGAGCAGGTGACCTTTCCCCTGGCCCCGATTTATCGTCGCCAGCACATCGAGTTCCACCAAGCCCTCGCCACCGAGATTCACCCAGAGGGCTCGTCGGAGAACCCCACTCCGTTCGTGAGTATTCGCTACACCGATCCCCTCCGAGAGAGTGAGTCGGCGACGCTCGAGTACGACTACCTCATCAACGCCACGGGCCCCCAACTCAACTTCGGGGCCACCCCGGGGCTCGGACCCGACGGAGGCCACACGGTGTCGGTGTGCAGTGCCGCGCACGCGACGGAGGCTCGGGCGCGCCTCGACGAGAGTATCGAGGTGATGCGTCAGGGACGTCGCCAGACCCTCGTCATCGGGATGGGACACGGCACCTGCACCTGTGAGGGGGCGGCCTTCGAGTACGCCTTCAATGTGGAGCACGAACTGCGTCAGGCCGGAGTGCGCGACCTCGCCGACGTGGTCTACTTCACGAACGAGGCCGAACTCGGTGACTTTGGAGTAGGCGGTATGACGTTTGGTCAACAGGGCTTCGAGACGACGTCAAAGCTCTGGACGGAGTCGCTCTTTCGTGAACGCGGGGTGCGCGCCGTCCTCGGCGCTCACGCCGAACGAATCGAGGACGGAGTGATTCACTACGAACAGCTCGACGGGACCCACCACGAGTTGGCCTTCGACTTCGCCATGTTGCTCCCTCCCTTTCGGGGAGCCGGTCTCAAGGTGTTCGACCGCGAGGGTCGAGACGTCTCGGAGCGGGTGTTCTTGCCGAGCGGGTTTATGAGAGTGGACGCGCACTACGACGCGAAGCCTTTCGAGGAGTGGCGAGCCAGTGACTGGCCCGAGTCCTACGAGAGCCCGGCCTACCCCAACGTCTTCGCGGTGGGAATCGCCTTCGCCCCTCCGCACCAGATCTCGAGGCCCCGTACCAGTCCGAACGGAACCGTGATCACCCCAGCCCCACCGCGCACCGGAATGCCCTCGGGCGTCATGGGTAAGACGGTCGCCCTCACCATCATCGACCGCATCAAGATGGGCGGGGACGCCCGAGCCCACCACGCCTCAATGGCCTCGATGGGGGCGGCCTGCGTGGCGAGTGCGGGTACCGGACTACGTAAGGGTTCGGCCGCGGCCATGACGATGTACCCGGTCGTTCCGGACTACCAGACCTATCCCGAGAGTGGGCGAAGTCTGAAGGACACCACCGGCGAGATCGGACTCGCCGGACACTGGATCAAGTTCATGCTTCACGTGATGTTCATCTACAAGGCCAAGGCGCGCCCGCTCTGGTTTCTCATCCCCGAATAGTCAAAGGAGACTGCCGTGATCGACCTCAATGCGGACCGCGCAATCGCGAATGCACCGCTGCCCACGACCGCGACGCTGCGGCGACGCAACAACCTGCTGATCCAGGGGTGGCGCTTTGTCACCCTCAACCTACGGATGTACCTCATGGTGCTGAAGGGCAACCACTAGGCGACCCGAGAGTGACCGACGCGAGACGACGAAGAGAGACGAGACGATGAGAGTTGTCATTGTGGGAGGAGTGGCCGGTGGAATGTCGGCCGCCACGCGACTGCGCCGACTGAGCGAGGAGACCGAGATCGTGGTCCTCGAACGAAGTGGCTACGTGAGTTACGCCAACTGTGGACTGCCCTACTACGTGGGCGGGGTTATCGACGACGAGGCGGACCTGCTTCTGCAGACCCCGGACTCGCTCCACCAGCGCTTTCACTTGGACGTACGGGTGAACTCCGAGGTCGTCGCTCTCGACACGCCGAGTCGAACGGTGAGAGTCCGACGTGTCGGTGACGAGTCCGAGTACTCGTTGACCTACGACGTGTTGATCTTGAGCCCCGGGGCTACGCCGGTCATTCCACCCCTCCCGGGGATCGAACGAGCGATGCCGCTGCGAACGGTCGAAGACGTGGAGCGGATGGTCGAGCGATTGAGCGACCAACCGGCGTCCGTCGCGGTCATCGGTGGGGGCTTCATCGGCCTCGAGATCGCCGAGAATCTGGCGCACCGGGGACTGCGCGTGACCGTGATCGAAGCCCTCGATCAGGTGCTCGCCCCCCTCGACCCGGAGATGGCCGGAGCCGTTGTTGACGAGATGGAGCGACACGGGGTCGGCGTTCGACTCGGCTCCTCCGTTGTCGGCGTGGGTCCGTCGAGCGTCTCGCTGGCGAGCGGCGACGAGGTTCCCGGCGAGATGGTGGTCGTCGCCATCGGCGTTCGGCCCGACGTGACCCTCGCGAGGGCGGCCGGTCTCGAGATTGGGCCCCGCGGCGGAATCTGGGTGAACGAGGTGAACCAGACGTCCGACCCGGCGATTTACGCCCTCGGGGATGCGGCGGAGAAGAGAGACGCCCTCGACGGATCCTCGAGCCTCGTTCCTCTCGCCAACGTCGCGAATCGACACGGACGGGTCGTGGCCGACCACATCATGGGGCGTGAGATCAGGCAGACCCCGACCATCGGCACGGCGATCGTGAAGGTCTTCGACCTCACCATCGCGGCGACGGGGTGGAACGAGAAGCGACTTCGTGCGGCGGGACGGCCCTTTTCTACCGTGCACTCCCACCCCTCCCACCACGCCGGCTACTACCCGGGGGCCGAGTCGATGATGCTCAAGCTGCTCTTTGATCCGACCAGTGGTCAGATTCTCGGAGCTCAAGGAGTGGGCTACCAGGGAGTGGATAAGCGCATCGACGTCCTCGCGACCGCCCTCTACGCCCACCTGCGCGCACCCGAACTGGCCGACCTCGAACTGGCCTACGCGCCACCCTTCGGATCGGCGAAGGACCCTGTCAACATGCTGGGCTACATGGCTGAGAACGTGCTCGAGGGGCCGTGCCGGCCAATTCAGTGGTACGAGGTCGCCGAGTGGCTCGAGGCGGGCGCCGTCCTCGTCGACGTGCGAACGCCGGCGGAGTTCGCCGACGGCGCCATACCCGGAGCTCTCAATATCCCCCTCGACGACTTGCGCCAACGCGCCGACGAGTTGAAGGGGCGCCGCGTGGTCGTCACCTGTCGGGTGGGCCAGCGCGGACACACCGGCACCATGCTGCTGCTCGATCGCGGTATTGACGCCGTCAACCTCGACGGGGGCTATCTCACCTGGCGGACCTCGCCGGTGGGTCGCTCCCTTCACCCCGTCTCGTAACGAGAATCACGAAAGGAACCACATCACCATGTGCTCACGAACCACCTGCCGCAAGTGCGGAAAGCCGACCTGGTCGGGTTGCGGTAATCACATCGAACAGGCGCTCGCCGGCGTGCCCAAGGCCGACCGGTGTCAGTGCCGCGAGACCGCGGCGGCACCCGCCAGTGGTGGCTTTCTCGGCAAGCTGCTCGGACGCTAAATCATGGTGGCGACCCGATCACTGGCGGGTCGCCACCACCCTCGAGGACGGGTCCCGGTTCCCCGGGCCGGGACCCGTGCCACTCCTCGGTGTCAGGGGACTTTTGTCCCCATTACGTAAGAGAAATATAAGAAAACGACAAGTTACGGTGAAGACATGACCACAGTTCTCGGCGCCATATCGACTCTCTCCCTCGCGCGATGGCAGTTCGCGGTGACCACCGTCTTTCACTACCTCTTCGTGCCCTTAACCATCGGGCTCGGACTGCTCGTGGCGATTCTCCAGACGGCCGCCTACAGGACGAAGGACCCCGCCTGGGAGCGCATGACTCGGTTCTTCGGCAACCTGTTCCTCATCAACTTCGCCATCGGCGTCGTCACCGGTATCGTCCAGGAGTTCCAGTTCGGTATGGACTGGTCGCGCTACTCGGTCTTCGTGGGCAACATTTTCGGCGCTCCACTGGCGATTGAGGCCCTCCTCGCCTTCTTCATGGAGTCCACCTTCCTCGGGGTGTGGATCTTCGGACGCGGACGGGTCTCGCCCCGGATTCACCTGGCCTCGATCTGGCTCGCGAGTTTCGGCACCGTTCTCTCGGCCGCCTTCATCATCTCGGCGAACTCGTGGATGCAGCACCCGGTGGGCTACGTCATCGACCCGACGACGCACCAGGCGGTGATGACCAACTTCTGGGCGGTTCTCACGAACCCCACCTTCATCGACGCCTACGGGCACGTCCTCACGAGCGCGATCGTGACGGGGTCGGTCTTCATGCTGGGCGTCGCCGCCTACCACTTAAAGAAGCACCACGACCCGTCCGCCTTCGCCAAGGCGGCCAAGGTCGCCGTCGTTGTCACGGTGCTCTCCGTCGTCGCGACGATGTTCCTCGGCGACTCTCAGGCCAAGCAGATGGAAGTTCAGCAACCCATGAAGATGGCCGCGGCGGAGGCTCTCTACAACACCACCAACGGGGCGAGTTTCTCCCTGCTCACCATTGGCAACTTGAGCGGACAGCCCGTGTTCCAAATTCGGATTCCCCACCTGCTCTCCGTTCTTGCCACCAACTCCTTCAACGGCAAAGTGGAGGGAATTAATCAACTGCAGGCGGAGGCGACCGCCAAGTACGGGGCGGGCAGTTATGTGCCGGTGATCTGGCTGCTCTA
>JAKBAZ010000158.1 GCA_021826255.1 Actinomycetes bacterium | reverse complement strand
TCGTAGTTCAACCTCGAGGGCCACCAGCAAATCGTCCGCTTCGTCCTCCTCGAGTGTGAGGTCGGCGTTTCTCGTGACTCGAAAGAGGTCCGCCCGTCCGACGGCCATCCCCGGGAACAGGCGAGCCAAATTGGCGATGATGAGTTCTTCGAGCGCCACGAGTCGGGTGTCGTCGACGTGCAAGAACCGTGGGAGGGATCCGGGTACCTTCACTCGGGCGCTCCTCGACTCCCCCGTCGACTCGTCGACCACCGTGACCGCAACGTTGAGTGACAAGTTGGAAATCATCGGAAACGGGTGTCCGGGGTCCACGGCGAGAGGGGTCAGGACCGGATAGACGTGGCTCTCGAAGTACTCGTGTAGGGTGGCCCGATCGCCGTCGCTGAGCGAGTCGTAGCTGACGAGGGCGATGCCCGCGTCAGCTAACTCTGGTACGAGTGAGTCGAGAACGAGGCGATCTTGTCGCTCGACGAGTCCCCGTACTCGATCTCGAATCTCAGCCAGGCGCTGACGCGGACGAACTCCGTCGGTACCGGGGGTCTCGACTCCAGCCGCCACCTTGTCCTGCAGGGAGACCACGCGAACCTGAAAGAACTCGTCGATGAGTTCGGCAAAGATGGCCACGTACTTGCAGCGTTCCAGGAGTGGCGTGCGGGGGTCTTCGGCGAGGTCGAGCAGGCGTGAACCGAACTCCAGGCGGGACATTTCACGACTCGAGAAGCGCTCGGGTCCGTAGTCACTCACGGTTAAGGGGGCGTTCGTGGTGGTCATCAGCACGACCATGCTACGGCTAGCCTGGTCGCGTGGGTCGACGCTCCGGTAACCCAAGTGTGTCAACCGCGCAAACGGAGCCCCACAGCGCCTCCCGGTCGGCCGAACTCGGCCTCTTGTTCCTGGCCTGGATCGTCATCGTCGCCTTCTACGCCCTGGCCTCGCTCGGCGTTCACGGTCACCTTCCGGCCCACCTCGACCTCGTCGTGATCTTCGTCGTGGCGATTTCTCTCGTCATCCACTTTGCGATACGCCGTTACGCGCCCTACTCCTCACAGATCCTCTTTCCTATCGCGACCCTGCTGAACGGCATCGGTTACGTGGAAATCGCCCGCTACAACCCCTCCCACGCCACCTACCAGCTCCTGTGGGTCGCCGTAAGTGCACTGATCGTGATCGGCACTCTGGCTCTCGTGCGTCGTGTGAGTGACCTCGATCGCTACCGATACCTCACGCTGCTCGGGGCCCTCGTGCTGATGGTGTCGCCCTTCACCCCCCACTTCGGTGAGAACATCTACGGTTCGCGCCTCTGGGTCGCAATCGGGCCCTTCTCCTTTCAGCCCGTGGAGGTGGCGAAGATTCTCCTCGCGTTCTTCTTCGCCTCCTACCTCGCCGCCAATCGGAATCTTTTGTCCGTCCCGACTCAACGCTTCCTCGGACGATTGATTGTTCCCCCGCGAATTGTGGTGCCCATCTTCATCGTGTGGGGTGTCGCCCTCTTAATTCTCGCGGCCGAGAACAACATCGGCTTCGCCATCATGTTGTTCGTTCTCTTCTTCGCCCTGCTCTGGATTACGACCGGACTGAAGAGTTACGTGGCGCTCGGAGTCCTTTTTCTCGCCGGTGGTGGCACCCTCGCGTATCAATTCTTCTATCAAGTGCACCAGCGCATCTCGGTCTGGCTGAATCCCTGGCCCTTCGTCGCTCAACAGGGCACCCACCAGATCGCCTACGCGTGGTTCGCTCTCGCGAACGGCGGCGTGACCGGGACGGGACTCGGGCTCGGCACTATCGGCGGACAGGTGGGTTACATCACCACCGACACGATCTTCGCCGCCCTCGGAGAAGAGTTGGGGTTCGTCGGAATCGTGGTCATCGTCAGCCTCTTCGCACTGTTTGTCGCCGAGGGTTTTCGTATCGCCCAACGAGCACACTCCGACTTCACCCGCCTCGTCTCCACCGCTCTCACGGCGACGGTGGGACTACAAGCCTTCTTCATCATGGGGGGCATACTTCGCGTCGTACCCTTCACCGGCATCACGCTGCCCTTCATGGCCTACGGGGGATCCTCGCTCTTTTCCAACTACCTCATCGTGGCCCTCCTCCTACGGATCTCCGACGAAAACGCCCGCGAGCGTCGCGGGGGTGACGTCGTCGTCCTCGACATGACTGACGTAGTCACCTCGCGAGTCAGACGACGTGGACCCCGTTTAGCGCGCCTGAACCAGGGCTCCCTCGACTAGGGATGAGCAACGGGACTGGGCGAGAGAACCACTCGGCTACAGTGCGGCTCGACTGAGCACCTCGTCGGCGACCAGGATTGGGGCCCGGGGCGTCTGGCGTAGAGCGAGCGTGAGAGCGTCACTCGGACGAGCGTCGCGCGACTGGGCGCCCTGCGTTGTCATGAGGTGAACCTCCGCGAAGAAGAGGCCCTCCTCTTCGCGGGTCACCACGGCACTCACCACGTGAGTCCCAGAGGCGTTCAGGAGGGCGAGAGTCAGATCGTGAGTGCTCGGGCGAGGAAGCGACTCACCGCGAGCCGCCCGACGAACCTGCTGGGCGTCGGCGAGGGCGACGGGGATCGCGAGGGTGCGTCCCGCACCCTCGGCTTCGCGCAGCAGCAGGACCCCGGCCTGGCGCTCAAAGTCGTAGGTGACGTCGAGGAGGTCGACGATGCGTAAGGGGTTCATTAGGCGCGCCGACGAGACACCGACAGCACCACTCCCCCAGCGGCGTAGAAAACGAGGGTCGCTGATCCACCGTAACTCAACAGAGGCAGTGGGATTCCCGTCATCGGCATCAATCCCATGGTCATTCCAATGTTCTCGAACACGCTAAAGGCGTAGAAGACGAAGATGCCAACCGACAACAGACGCCCCATGGTGTCTCGGGAGTGAAGCCCCGTCATCCACATGCGCCAGGCGACGAAGGCCATGAGCAGCACCGCACCGACTGAACCCACGAAACCGAGTTGTTCCCCGATGGCGGTAAAAATGAAGTCGGTCTGTTGTTCGGGAACGAATCCGAGAACGGTTTGGAGCCCCTTAAAGAGCCCCGCACCGAACAGTCCGCCCGAACCGATGGCGTTCTTGGCGTTATCGACCTGATAGATCAAGTTATAGAGAGCCGGATTGGTCGAGTTCTGATTAAAGAACGCGATAAATCGGTCGAGCTGATACTTCTTCAAAAAATCGAGGTAGATCGCGGCGGCGACCCCAGCCGATCCGCCGAGGGCCAGAAAACTCATAAACCGAGGCGGCACCCCCGCGACAACCAACATCGTTCCCACCACCAGCACAATGATGATGGCCGTTCCGAGGTCGGGTTGGGCCACGATGAGCACCAGCGGCACCCCCGCCATCACCAGCAGTCGCACGACGTCGTACATTCTCAACCCCTGGGGTCGTCTTTCGCAGTACGTGGCGATGGCTAAAACAATGAAGAGAACGGTGAATTCGGAGGGCTGGATGGTGATAAATCCGAGTGAGTACCACCGCTGGGCACCGAGAGCGCTCGAACCCACGACGTACACGCCCAGCAGGGAGAGAATGCCACCGATGTAGAAGGGGGTCGCCAGCACGTCGAAACGTCGGTAGTCGAAACGGGAGATGACGTACATCAAAAAAAGACAAATT
>JAKBAZ010000008.1 GCA_021826255.1 Actinomycetes bacterium | reverse complement strand
ACCGGAGGCGACCATGACGACTGGAGCTCGTCGGGGGACGGTCGTCTCCGGCGCTCGCGACTGCGCGAGAGCTCGAGCTCGTCGCATGAGCTCGGTTCGTTCGTCGTCGTCGAGAATGGCGATGTCGATTCGAACATTCGTGGCACCCGCGTTCGTGGCGGCCACCAGGGCGTCCGCTTCAATTCGACCCCGTAGCGGGCACCCCCGCGTCGTGAGGGCGATGGCGACCACGACGACGCCGTTCTCGACGGTGACCCCCTTCACCATGCCCAAGTCGGCCAGGGTCGCGTCGAGTTCGGGGTCGCGAACTCGTCCCACCGCCTCGAGAACCGCCGCCGCTATCTCCACGAGCCGCAACTTACCGGGGGTTTCAGTTCGAGGCGTCGCCCACTACGATACGGACGTACCCGTTCGACGAGGAGAGTTATGTCTGACGTCACTACTGTTCCCCTGCGCGACATCACCGGCGCGCCCTTGACGTTGACCCCGGCGGCGGCGACCAAGGTCGCCGAGTTGATTGCGGCCGAAGGCACCGATGACGTCCTGGCGCTGCGCGTGGCGGTGAAGCCGGGCGGCTGTTCGGGATTCAACTACGACATGTTCTTCGACACCGAATTCGCCGACGACGACGTGGTGAGTGACGTCGAGTCGGTGAAGGTGGTCGTCGACGCCGACTCGGTGCCCCTGCTCGTCGGAGCGACGCTGGACTACACCGACGGTCTCCAGGGTGCGGGATTCCACATCACGAATCCGAACGCCACTCGCACCTGCGGGTGCGGCAACTCCTTCTGCTAACCGTGTCCGCACCGGTCGGGCCCTACTCCCCTTCGCGTCGTGCGGGAGATTTCGTGATTTTGTCCGGGCAACTCGGACTGGTGCCTGGTGAGACCCCGGCTCGGTTGATCGAGGGTGGAGCCCCCGCCGAGTTGCGCCAAGCTCTAGAGAACGCGACGGTTCTGTTGAACTCCGAGGGAGCTCAGTTGAGCGACGTCGTGAAGGCGACCGTCTTTCTCCCCGATCTCACCGACTTCGCGGCGTGCAACGAGGTGTGGCTAGAGTTCTTTGAGGACCCGCGACCGACGCGCTCGACCATCGGCGTGGCCGCCCTTCCGCTCGGCGCTCACGCCGAAGTCGAACTCTGGGCGTACGCCCCGCAGGTCTAGAGCGTGCGGCTGGCCTCAATGGAGGCGTCGACGTGTTCGAGGAGACTTCTCTCGGGGGAGTTCTCGAGCCAGGCCGCAAAACTCGCCTGAAGAATAGCGACGCCGAGGAGCGCGACGAGACGCGCTCGTGACGGGTCGATTCCGCGTTGCTCCAACGCCCCCTGGAACACCTCAGAGAGGTGTCGCATCTTGGCGCTCTCCCTCTCGAGAAGTTCGCCGTGCTGGAGGATGAGGTCGTAACGCTGGCGCGAGAGTTCCCGGTTCACTCCCCAGGCGCGAGCGGCGTCGCGCAGGGCCTGGGCCAGGGCGTCGAGGGGGGACGAGTTGGGGGGTGCGTGGAGGATGCTCTGGACGAAGGTGTTCTCGAGTTCGCTCGCCGCCTCGGGGTCGGCGAAGAGGACTTCGCTCTTATCGGGGAAGTGGCGAAAGAACGTGCGGGCGCTGAGTCCGGCGCGCTCGGCGATATCGGCCACGGTCGTGGCGTCGTATCCGCGTTCAACGAAGAGCTGCCATGCCGCGAGGCGAAGGCGTGTCGCGGCGCCAGGTTCCCACCGAGTCACGTTTCCAGTCTAGGAGGATGTCATAGAGTGACATCAGCGTGCTATTGTGATGTCATTCAATGACATCACAAGGAGAGTCGCTATGAAACTGCTCGTCACCGGAGCTACCGGGTGGATTGGTTCCGCGACGGTCCCGTTGCTTCGCGCCCGTGGGCACGAGGTCGTCGCGACCGCTAGGTCGTCCGAGGCCGCTTCCGCCCTGTCCGGTCTTGGAGTCGAGGTCGTCGAGGCGACCCTCGAAGACCCCGCGTCGATGGCTCGGGCCGTGAGCGGGTGCGAGGGCGTCGTCCACTTGGCGTACCACCACGACTTCACCCAGGTCGAACGAGCCGGGGAGATGGACCGGGCGGTCCTCGAGGTCTTCGCCGCGGCCCTCGAAGGTAGCGGGGCCCCCCTGCTCGTCGCCTCGGGCGTACTCGGAGTCTCATCGTCGTCATCCGCCCTCGAGAGTGACCCCTCGACAGGCCCCTTTACGAGGAGTCAGACCGCCGCCTGGGTCACGACGCTCACCGATCGCGGACTTCGGCCCGTGGTGGTGAGGTTCCCACCGACGGTCCACGGAACGGGTGATCAGGGATTCATCGCCCGACTTCTCCAGGTGGCTCGAGACTCGGGAGTCTCGAGGTACGTCGGAGAGGGCGACACCCGGTGGTCGGCGGTGCATCGCGACGACGCCGCAGAATTGGTGGCCCGCGTTGTTGACAACCCGAGTGAGACGGTGGTGCACGCCGTCGCTGAAGAAGAGGTCGTGTTTAAAGATCTCGCCAGTGCCATCGGGGAGGTGGCTCAGGTACCCGTTACCTCAGTGACCTCGGACGAGGCGATGGCGGCGATGGGCTTCATCGGACTCCTCATGGGCATGGACGCGTCGGCCTCGTCGGCTCACACCCGGGAGGTATACGAGTGGCGGCCCCTCGGCCCCACACTCCTTGAGGACGTGCGTGCGGGGGCGTACTCGTCCTAGGACCTACAGGTCGAACTCCGGCGTGGTGGTGAACTTGTAGCCGACGGAACGCACCGTTTGAATCAGGTGAGCGTGTTCCTCACCGAGCTTGGCGCGTAGTCGACGGACGTGGACGTCGACGGTGCGCGCCCCACCGTAGTACTCGTACCCCCAGACTCGGCTGAGCAGTGTCTCACGGGTGAAGACCCGATTGGGGTTGGTCGCGAGGAAGCGTAGGAGTTCGTACTCCATGTACGTCAGGTCCATGATGCGACCAGCGATGGTGGCTTGGTAGGTCTCCAGATTCATGGAGAGCTCTCCGTGCTCGAGTCGGGGGGCCACCGAGTCGTTGCCGGCTCGCCGGAGCCGGTGACGCAGGCGAGTCGCGAGTTCCGAGACGTCGAAGGGGCCGACCACGAAGTCATCGAAGAGGTCTTCTCGAAAGGTGAGGTCGTCGAGTTGGTAGTGATCAAGGAGAAGAATGATGGGACCCACCCCTCGTTCTCGGTGTCGCAGTTGACGACACAGGTTCATCGCGTCGCTGAAGGGGAGGGCGGAGGCGTTAATCACGGCGCCGGCGAAGCCCTCCGCGGGTTCGGCGCTCGAAATGTCGTTCAGTCGGGGTGACGCCACGACGACCGGGGTGACACCGGTGACGTCGAAGGCCTTCTTGACCGGCCCGTCACACGCGGGGACGCACAGAATGGGGTCACTCACAGCAGAGGGAGGTACCGTTCGAGCTCAAAGGGCGTCACCCGGGCGCGGTAGGTGTCCCACTCGGCCCGCTTGTTTCTGAGGAACCACTCCACTTGGTGGGCGCCGAGAGTCTCTCCGAGTAGTTCGGAGTGCTCCATTAAGTCCACCGCTTCGGCGAGCGACTGGGGAAGGTGGGCGACGCGCTCGGCTTCAGCGGGTAACTCGTAGTCACCGTTCACCCCGCGTAGTCCGGCCGCGAGGATGACCGCAAAGGCCAGGTACGGGTTCGCCGCGGGATCGGGGGCGCGATACTCCAGGCGAGTGGACTCGATGCGCGCGGGCTTCACCGGGGGCACTCGGACGAGTGCACTCTGATTGGAGCGGGCCCACTCCACCCCGACCGGCGCCTCGCCCCCGGGCACGAGGCGCTTGTAGGAGTTCACCCACTGGTTCGTAATGGCGGTGATCTCCGGGGCGTGTCGCAGGAGTCCGGCGATAAATTTCGTTGCGACCGGGCTGAGACCGTGGGGACCTTCGCCCACGAAGGCGTTCTCGCCGTCTCGCCACAACGAGACGTGGGTGTGCATTCCCGATCCCTGCACTCCCACCAAAGGCTTGGGCATGAAGGAAGCGAAGACGCCGGCCTGGCGCGCGAGCTCCTTGACGACGTGGCGAACGGTCATCACCGTGTCGGCCATCGTGAGGGCGTCGGTGTAGCGCAGGTCGATTTCGTGTTGTGACGGGGCGTCCTCGTGCTGAGCGTGCTCGACGCCAATCCCCATCTCTTCGAGGGTGAGGACGCTACGCCGACGAAGTTGGGAGGAGACGTCGTCGGCCACGAGGTCGAAGTAGCTCCCGGTGTCGAGGGGAGTCGGGGCTCCACCGTCGAGGGCCGCGAAATAGAAGTACTCAATCTCCGGGGCGACGAAGAAGGTGAATCCCTGTTCGAGGGCGTCGGTCAGGACCTTTCGGAGTTGTTGACGAGGACAGCCGTCGAAGGGGGTTCCGTCCAAGTTGACGATGTCGCAAAAGACTCGGGCGACTCCCGAACCCTCCTCGTACCAGGGGAGAAGTTGAAAGGTGGTGAGGTCGGGGCGCGCGAGCACATCGGCCTCTTCGACTCGTGAGAAGCCGTCGATGGAGGATCCGTCGAAGGTCAGACCCTGGTCGAGTGCGTCCTCTAATTCCGCGGGAGTGACGTGAAACGCCTTGGGTCGACCGAGCACATCCGTGAACCAGAGTTGGACGAAGCGAATCCCGCGTTCTTCCACCGTGCGCAACACGTACTGGGCCTGATTTTGCATACCGTTCATCTTTTCACCCCCACGCGAGGTTCATCTTCGAAAGTGACAAAGCCCGCCCGGAAAGGGCGGGCTTTGTCACTTTCGGCCTCGAGCGACTACTTCGCGGCAACCTTCTTCGCCGGCGCGCGCTTGGCGGGCGCCCTCTTTGCCGGAGCACGCTTCGCCGGGGCCTTCGACGAGGCAGCCGAGCACACGGTTTCGACAATCATGGCGGCGACCGTGTAGGGGTCCATGTTGGCGTTGGGACGACGGTCCTCGAGGTAGCCACGCTTCTCTCGCGCGACGCCTCCGGGGATACGAATGGACGAACCACGGTCGGACACCCCGTAGGAGAACTTGGACCACGGAGCGGTCTCGTGGGCTCCGGTGAGACGGTCCTTGATACCGTCGCCGTAGTTCTCCACGTGTTCGAGGTACCGCGTGCCCATGGCCTCGCAGGCGGCGATGATGTGGTCCCAACCACCCGCCGCGCGCATCTGCTTGGTGGAGAAGTTGGTGTGGGCTCCCGCCCCGTTCCAGTCACCCTTCATCGGCTTGGCGGCCCAGTTCACGTCGACTTCGAAGTCCTCGGCGATCCGCTCGAGCAACCAACGAGCCACCCAGAGTTGGTCTCCCACCGCGACCGGGTCGAGGACTCCAATCTGGAACTCCCACTGGCCCATCATTACCTCGGCGTTCGTGCCCTCAATACCGAGTCCGGCCTCGAGGCAGGCGCTGGTGTGCGCCTCGACGATGTCGCGCCCGGGCATCTTGGCTCCGCCCACGCCGCAGTAGTACGGACCCTGGGGGGCCGGGTAGCCGACCTCGGGCCAGCCGTAAGGACGTCCGTCCTGGTAGAAGGTGTACTCCTGCTCGATGCCGAACATCGGTTCGAAGCTGGCGTACTTCTTCGCCGCCTCCACCGCGCGAGCGCGGGTGTTGGTGACGTGGGGCGTCATGTCGGGATTGAGAACCTCGCACATGACGAGGACGTCCTTCGGACCACGCAGCGGGTCCTTGCAGGTGAAGACGGGACGCAAGACGCAGTCCGAAAAGGAACCCGTCGCTTGGTTGGTGCTCGACCCGTCGAAGCCCCAGATGTCCGGCTTCTTCCCGTCCGCCACGATTCGGGTCTTCGAGCGCAGGCCGTGAGTCGGCTCGGCGCCGTCGATCCAGATGTACTCAGCTCGATACGGCATGTTTCTCCTTAGCCACTGTGGTCGCGTCGTTAAACGCGTCCTTCCATTGTGCAAGAGGGAGTCGGCGTCACGACCCGGTTGTGTTAACCGCGTGTGAACGTTGCGACGGCGACCTCGGTGACGCCCCCGGTAGGCTGACGGGGTGCCGGTGCTGCGCGTCGCCCTCGCTCAGATGAACTCGGTGGTGGGCTCGTTACGCGACAACGTCGCGACTCTGCAACGCCTTCGCACTCGGGCCGCCGCCGCCGGGGCCACCCTCGTCGTGACCCCCGAACTGGCCCTCACGGGTTATCCGCCCGAAGATTTGCTGTTGAAAGAGGGCTTTGTTGAGGCGACACGCGTCGCCCTCGACGAGATGGCCCGGGCCGACGATATGCCGTTAACCCTGGTGGGGACGGTTGCCGTGGAGTCGGAGGTTCTGCGGCTCGGGCCCTCGAGCGACGGTCGAGATATCGCCCGACGCCCCGATGACTCCCACGAGACCGCTCACGTCGCAAACGTCGTGACCGTCATTGGTCCCGACGGGGTGGGGCCGAGCATCGCGAAGCAGTATCTACCGAACTACGACGTTTTCGACGAGCAACGTTACTTTCACCCCGGAGTCCACTCGGGCCCCCTCGTGAACGTTGACGGAATCTGCGTGGGGGTCGTGATCTGTGAGGACGTCTGGCTTTCACCGGGTCCGGCCCACCACCTGGCCCGCGAGGGCGCGAGTGTCCTGCTCGTGCCGAACGCCTCACCCTACGCGCGGGGTCGACAACTCGAGCGCGAGGAGATGCTCGCCGAGCGGGCGCGAGAGACGGGCTGCGCCATCGTCTACTGCAACCTGGTCGGTGGACAAGACGAGTTGGTCTTCGACGGACAGAGTGTGGTGGTCGACGCGTCCGGGCGCGTGGTCGCGCGGGCGGGCGCGTTCAGCGAAGAGTTACTCGTCGTCGATCTCGACTTGCCGGCGTCGGATCACGGCGAACCCGTGTCGACTCTCTACGCTCGCGCCGACACCGAGTGGTCCCCCCCGCCACTGCGAGTGAGCGAGCCCCTCTCGGACGTGGCCGAGGTGTACGAAGCCCTGGTGATGGGAACTCGGGACTACTTGCGCAAGAATGGCTTTCGCGAAGCGCTGGTGGCCCTGTCGGGGGGCATCGACTCGTCGCTCGTCGCCGCTATCGCCGTGGATGCCGTCGGAGCGAGGGCGGTGAGAGGTTTCGCCCTGCCCAGTCGATACTCCTCCGAGGGATCTCGCTCCGACGCCTACGAGCTCGCCGAGCGACTCGACATTTCCATTGACACTCTCGACATTGATCCCCTCCACCGCGTGTTCGCCGACGTGTTGACTCCAGTACTCGGTGGGGAACCGAGTGGGTTGACGGACGAGAATCTGCAGTCGCGGATCCGGGGAGTACTCATGATGGCTCTCTCTAATGCGTCCGGCGCAATCGTTCTCACGACAGGTAATAAGTCGGAGATGGCCACGGGGTACTCCACGTTGTACGGTGACTCCGCCGGGGGGTTCGCAGTCATCAAGGACGTGCCGAAGACGCTCGTCTACGACCTGTGTCGATTCGTCAACGCGCGTTCTCTCGAACGGGGCGACACCCCACCTATCCCCGACGCGGTGCTCGAGAAGGCGCCCTCGGCGGAGCTTCGCCCCGACCAGCGAGACGATCAGTCCCTACCCCCGTACGAGCTGCTCGACCCCCTGCTCGCCCTCTACGTTGAACACGACTGGACCGCCAGCGAGATGGTGGCGGCCGGGCACGATCCGGAACTCGTGCGTCGAATCACTCGGCTGGTGGATCGCAGTGAGTACAAGCGTCGCCAAATGCCCCCTGGGGTGCGAATCACGAAGAAGGCCTTCGGCCGAGATCGTCGGATGCCCATCACCAACGGATTCTTCGAGGACCAGTGGTGAGTCGTCGCCACGTAGCGGGGGTCTTCGACGCGCTCTATCAGGGGCTCGCGGCGCAGAGTCGTCGAGTCAGTGACGACGGAGTGGCGGTGCGTCTCTTCGTGGCGTCTCGTGTGATGGGCGATCTCGCTCTGGCCGCACGTGGCGCTGGCGACGTGGCGCCCGATCCTCTCGTCGCGGCGGCCCTCGAGCACGCGGGTCTCGAGGACAGCACGGGCGTCTTCACTCTCTACGTGTTCACCATGGTCTTGGCGCCCCGGCTCCTCGTCAGTGTGCGTGACGCGCGCGACGGGGACGTTGACCCGGAGTTCGACGCCCTACTGGCTCGGGCGGCTACCGAGATCGTCGGCCAAATTGGCGCGGTGTCCGACCTGCTGCGTCGGCGAACTCCCGATGAGATCGAGTGGGCCGAGGCGGCTCGAGCGATCGTTGACACTCTCGAATCGGCCGGATACTCGGACCATCTCGGCCCCCGCTAGTTCTCGGTTGCGCTCGACCGTATAACTCTTCACGCCGGAGGTTTTCGGTGATGTGTGCCTAGGAGGAGTTATGGCCAAAGAGCGAGTGGATCGCGACGACGAGGACCTCGTCCGTCTCTACCTGTCCGACATCGGGCAGTACACCTTGTTGACCAAGGACGACGAAGTTCGCCTGGCCCAGACCATCGAGGAGGGCCGGGAGGCCCGGGCCGAACTCGAGGCCGCCGAGAACGACAAGTCGGTCAAGTTGACCCCTTCTCGCAAGCAGTCGCTGAAGCGCACCGTCCACCGGGGGGACCAGGCGGAGCGGGACTTCGTTCAGTCCAACCTGCGCCTCGTGGTCTCGATCGCGAAGAAGTATCAAGCCTCCGGTCTCCCGTTGCTCGACCTCATTCAGGAGGGAAACCTCGGGTTGATGCACGCGGTGGAGAAGTTCGACTGGCGTAAGGGTTTCAAGTTCTCGACCTACGCCACCTGGTGGATTCGTCAGGCCATCACTCGAGGTATCGCCAACACGGGTCGAACGATTCGCCTCCCGGTGCACGCGGGTGACACTCTCGCGCGCGTTCAGAAGGCCCAGTCCCGCTTGGAGTTAAAGTTCGGCCGTCCCCCGACCATCAAGGAACTCTGTGACGAGTGCGAGATGCCCGAAGACAAGCTGATTGAGGCCCTGAGGTTCCGCTCAGAGCCGATTTCCCTCTCCGAGCCCCTGCGTGAGGACGGTGACGCCGAGCTGGGCGACGTCGTGGAGGACCGTTCGGCGGAGTCTCCTTTCGATGTGGCCGCGGTGAAGATGATGCCCGAGGCCATTGAGCAACTACTCAAGCCCCTCGACGAGAGAGAGCAGAAGATTCTCCGCATGCGTTTCGGACTCGATGGGGCCGGAGAGATCCGGACCTTGGAGGACGTGGGTGCGGAGATGAACCTGACGCGTGAGCGGATTCGTCAGATTGAGGCTCGAGCGATGAGCAAGCTTCGTCACCCCAGTTCGGACACCGGCGCCCGGGATCTCCTCACCCTCTAGTGACGACGGGCCTGGCCCCGTCCAATTAGCGCGAGAGCTCCGAGCACGACGGCGGAGATCACGAACGGGGTCCGAGACCGGTTGCCGTCGTGAGCGCGGACCGGGTGAGTGAAGCTGAGAGTGGGCCACCCGCGCTCGCGGGCGGTTCGTGACAACCCCCGGTCGGGGTTCACCGCGAAGGGGTGACCGACCACTTCGAGCATGGGGATGTCGGTTTCGGAGTCGGAGTAGGCGAAGGAGTCGGCGAGATCGATGCCCTGCTCCTGCGCGACCTGTCTCATCGCCACCGCTTTATTGGACCCCTGCGCGAGGAACTCCATCTCCCCGGTGAACTTGCCGTGTTCGTCAATACGAGCCTTCGACGAGATGGCGCCGGTCATCTTCAAGAGTTCGGCGAAGGGTTCGACGACTTCGGCGGGCGCCATGGAGACGAGCCAGGTCTGGTCGCCGGCCGCCTGGTGCCGCGCGAGCAGGTCGCGCGCCTCCGCGTAGATCAGGGGTTCGACGATGTTGTTCATCGCTTCTTTGACGAGGGATCGAATCTCGTCGTGGTCCCAGCCCCGCGTGATCTTTAAGACGCGCTCGGTGACTTGAGTCAGGCGCTCTTCGGAGGCGCCGAAGCGAAGAAACATGACCTGAGCGAGGGCGGCGTAGAGCAGAGTGGACCGACGGAGCAATCCCCGCGCGTGGAGTTCTGGACCGAGGGCGACGACGGAGGACTGGGCGATGACCGTCTTATCGAGGTCGAAGAAGGCGGCACGCACGGGACAATGCTAGGGCCCTAAGAGAGCCCGACGGCCCCTAGCCGATAAAGGCGCGGTTACAGGCCTCGGATCCGTCGCCTCGGGTGATCATGATCACGTGGTCGTGAGCCATGAAGGTCATCGAACCGCTCGGGACGAGAGGCTGATCGGAGCGCAGAACCGTGACGACGCGAATTGAATCGGGCAGTCGCAGGTCGTCCAGTGTTTTGCCGTAGGCCACCGCGGGGGAGTTGGACGCGAGGGTCACCTCACACAGGTGCATGCGACCTTGCGAGAGGTCCATCAAATTAATCATGGAGCCGACTTCGACTGCTTCGTCCACGAGCGAGGTGATCAGCGCCGGAGTGGACACCGCGACGTCGACTCCCCAGCGCTCATTGAAGAGCCACTCGTTACGTGAATTATTGATTCTCGCGATGACGCGGGGCACGGCGAACTCCTGCTTACAGAGCCAGGAGATCACGAGGTTGTCTTCGTCGTCTCCGGTGGCGGCGATGACCACGTCGATGGTTCGCACGTCGGCACTGACGAGGGAGGAGTATTCGCACGCGTCGGCGTTGAGAACAGTGGCCCCGGGCAGCATGACCTTCAGGCGCTCAGCGACAGCCCAGACGTGTTCCATCATCACGACGTCGTGGCTGCGCGAGATGAGGTCGGTGGCGATGGCCGTGCCGACCGAGCCTCCACCGGCGACGAGGACTCTCACGAGGGCTCCTGTAGTACATCGGCGAGTTCGCTCAGTCCGTCTCCCGAGACCATAAAGGTCAAGATATCGTCCTCTTGGGCGAACAGGCCCTCGACGTCGACGCGACCCTGACCACCCCTGATCAAACCGGCCAAGCGAACCTGAGGTCCAAACTCCAGCTCGGAGAGTTTTCGTCCGGCCAGATGGTCGGGGACGACCCGTTCCACGAGTCGCAAGACGTCGGTGCCGTCGCTCCACGAGACGGAGTCGTCCTGGGGCACAATCCACCGCTTGACCTGCTGAGTCGTCCAACGCGCCGAGGCGACGGTGGGAATCCCGAGCTTCATGTAGATGGCGGCACGCTGGGCGTCGTAGATCCGAGCGACGACGTTCTTCACGCCGAAGTTGTCTCGAGCAATGCGGGCGCAGAGAATGTTGGTGTTGTCACCCCGCGTCACCGCCGCCAGGGCGTACGCGTGGGCCGCGTCGGCCTTCACGAGGGTCTCGCGGTCGAAACCGGACCCGAGGATGGTCTGGCCAGAAAAGTGGGTGAGGCGCTGAAAGGCGTCACGGTTCTTGTCGATGATGACGACGGAGTGCCCCTCGTCGGTGAGTTGCATGGCGAGTGAGGAGCCGACTCGGCCACAACCCACGATGATGAAGTGCACGGGAGAATCTCACCACAGGGGCCCCCGACGAGGCAAGTCTCGGCCTTTCGTGCGTGGTAGTTCCCGTTGTCTCGCAGGCCCCCGTCTAGGCTGTCAGCCGTGTCGGAGGCCGACCAGCAACTCGCGAAGAACGCTCCCGTCCTCACCTCTCACGCCAACGTGAGCGCGGTGTACCCCGAATCGCTGGGGTACCGGCTGAAGAGAATCTTTCTCGGACGTCCTTACGTCACGGAGCAGTTGAGTGGTGAACGGCTCGCCAATCCCATTGCTCTCGGGGTGCTCGCCCCGGACTGCATCTCCTCGTCGGCCTACGGCGCCGAGGAGATTCTGACCCAGATCACCCCCTTTATCGGCCTGGCGGCGTTCTCCATGGTCGTGCCAATCATGTTCATCATTCTCGGGGTCTTGTTCTTGGTGACGACCTCGTACCTCGACGTGATCAAGTACTACACGACGGCGGGTGGCTCCTACGTGGTGGCGAGGGACAACTTCGGCCCGCGAGTGGCTCAGGTGGCGGCGGTCGCCCTCTTGATCGACTACACGGTGACGGTGGCGGTACAGACGGCCGCGGGCACCGCCGCTCTGACGACCGCCATCCCGTCACTGGTTCCGTACACCCTCGTGATCACCATCGGGGTGGTATTGATCTTGATCTACGGGAATCTCCGCGGTCTGCGCGAAGCCGGTTCGTACTTCGCCCTCCCGACCTACCTCTACATCCTGGGCCTCGGTGGGACCATCGTGGTGGGGTACTGGAAGAAGTTCTCGGGAACGCTGCACCACATCGCTCAGCCCCCCGTCCAGGACCTCGTAGGGGGGCGACTCGGCCACGGGAGCAGTGGACTGCTCATGGGTCTCGCGTTCATCACGTTCCTCCGTGCTTACGCCAACGGTGGTTCCTCGTTGACGGGACTAGAAGCCATCTCGAACGGCGTGGCGTCGTTTCGCCGACCCGAATCGCGAAACGCCCGCCAGACCCTCGTGGTGATGAGTTCGGTGCTGGCGTTCCTCCTGCTCGGAACGACGCTCCTGGCCGCGTGGACGCACGCTCTGCCCTTCGCTGCCGGGACCCCGACAGTCGTTGGCCAGGAGGTCTCGGCGGTCTTTGGCAGTTCGGGACTCGGTCGGGTGATCTTCTACTTCGTCCAGTTCGCGACGGTGGCCATTTTGTACACCGGTGGGAACACGTCCTTTAACGGCTTCCCCTTCCTCGCCAACTACGTGGCGACTGATAAATACTTGCCGCGCCAACTCACCAAGCGTGGGCACCGCCTGGCCTTCTCGAACGGAATCATCGTCCTCGGCGTGGTGGCGCTGACCCTGATCATCGCCTTCAACGCCCAAGTGAACGCCCTCATCTCTCTCTACGCCATCGGGGTCTTCACGGGATTCACGATGGCGGGTGCGGGAATGGTGGCCCGTCACCGTCGAGAGCGCGGGACGCACTGGCGCTTCGGGCTGGTCGTGAACGCGGTGTCGGCACTGATCACCTTCACGGTGGTGATCATCTTTCTCGTGGCCAAGTTCGTGGAGGGAGCGTGGATTATCGCGGTCGTGGGCCCGCTGATGTACTACGCCCTCATTCGCTTCAATCGCCAGTACGAGCGCGAGGAGCGGGCCTTTCGCGCTACCGCGGCGACCGAACCACCGGCCATTCACACCACTCGAGTCGTCATCTTCGTCGACTCCTACGACCTCGCCACGGAGCGCGCCCTCCAGTACGCCCTCAATCTCAACAGTTACTCGGTGCGGGCCGTTCACTTCGACATTGACCCCCGAGTGACTCGCGTGTTGGAGTCGCGTTGGGGTGAGCCCGGTACGGCGTCGGCCGCGGTGAACCTCGAAGTCGTGGACTGTGAGGACCGTCGTCTGGACCGGGCCGCCCTTGAACTCGTCGCCGACGTGGTTCGCGACCCGGACGTCTTTTGCATGGTGATTCTTCCCCGACGGGGCTTCGTGTCGCGCCTCCAACGCCTCTTGCACGACCGCACCGCCGACACCATGGCCGGAGCGGTGATGCACGTTCCGCGCACCGCGGCGACCATCATCCCCTACCGAGCGGCCCGAATCCGCGTTCTCGAGGGCGACGTCGAGGAGGTCCCGGTGTCGGACGAGGTGACCCGGGGTGGAGTTCGCGAGGACGCCCACTTGGAAGCCGACCAGCTCCTCGCCGAGCGAGCTACGGACACCGTCGCCATCGGCGGAGTGCGCGAGCGCGACTTCGTGGCGATCGCGGGACGCGTGAAGTCGATGACGATCACCCGAGAGAACGGGGCCAACGAGTTGCGGTGCATGATTGCCGACCACTCCGGGTCGGTGGCACTGATCTTCCAGGGACGAACGGTGGTTCCGGGAATTGAACGGGGCACACGGTTGCTCGTGAAGGGTACCGTTACCTCCCTGCGCCGAGAAGCGGTCATTCTTAATCCGCAGTACGAGATTGTGGCCGCCTCGCAAGGAGAGGACTAACGTCCACCAGGCTGAATGCGCCGGGACCACGCCCCGGTGTCTAGGGTAGGCGCGAGTCCGAAGGAGGTGAAGATGGCGAGAGCGCTGGTGATCGTGGAGTCCGTCGCTAAGGCGACGAGAATCCAGAGCATGCTCGGCCCGGACTACGTCGTGAAGCCCTCCGTCGGCCACATCCGTGATCTCCCCCAGAGCGCCTCTGAGATTCCGGCGTCGGTGAAGGGAGAGAAGTGGGCCCGCATCGGCATCAACGTTGACGACCACTTCAAGCCGGTGTACGTCGTCTCGAGTGACCGCAAGAAGATCGTGAGTGAGCTCAAGAGCGCACTCAAAGACGTCGACGAGCTGTATCTCGCCACCGACGAGGACCGCGAGGGTGAAGCGATCGCCTGGCACTTGCTCGAGGTTCTCTCGCCCAAAGTTCCGGTGAAGCGCATGGTTTTTCACGAAATCACCCCGACGGCGATCGAACGAGCGGTGCGAGAGACCCGAGACCTGGACGCGCGTCTCGTCGATGCTCAAGAGGGCCGTCGCTTTCTCGACCGACTGGTGGGTTACGAAGTGTCTCCGGTGCTGTGGCGTGCGGTCGACAAGGCGCGATCCGCCGGCCGAGTCCAGTCGGTCGCCATCAAACTCGTCTGTGAGCGCGAACGAGAGCGTATGGCCTTCGTCTCGACGACCTGGTACGACGTGGTGGTTCGCCTGGAGACCACCGGTGGGGCCCTCGAGGCGACCGTCGACGCGCTGGACGGGGTGGCGCTCGCCAGCGGGAAGGACTTCGATTCTTCCGGGCGCCTTTCGACGGCGGGTTCCGTGGAGGTTCTCTCTCGAGACGAGGCCGACGAGCTGGCACGTCGACTGACGGGCGACTCGGTGGAGGTCGTCTCGGTGACGACGGCTCCTCGTACTCAGCGACCCCAGCCACCGTTCATGACGTCGTCGCTGCAGATTGAGGCGAGTCGCAAACTGCGGTTCGATCCCGAGCGCACGATGCGGGCCGCCCAGCGCCTCTACGAGCAGGGGTGGATCACCTACATGCGCACCGACTCCACCACGTTGTCGGAGGAAGCCATTCGCGCGGCGCGCGACATGGCCCGACGTATGTTCGGCCCGGAGTTTGTTCCAGACGCTCCTCGTCGCTACGACCGTAAGGTCAAGAACGCCCAAGAGGCTCACGAGGCGATTCGTCCGGCGGGCGAGGAGTTTCGAACCCTCGACGAAGCCGCCAACCAGCTCGGCGGGGACGAGCTCGCCGTCTACGACTTGATCTGGAAGAGAACAATCGCCTCGCAGATGGTGGACGCGCGCCTCGTCCAGCAACGAGTGCGCATGGAGCACGACGTGAGATTGGACGCTCGTGGTTCGACGCGAGTCCAGTTGAGCGCAACGGGAATGCGCATCGACTTCCCGGGCTTTCGCCGGGCCTACGTTGAAGGTACTGACGATCCCGAGGCGGAGTTGGCCGATCAGGAGAGAATCCTGCCCGAAGTGCACGAGGGGCAGCGACTGGCCGTGGCGGACGTGAACGCCAAGAGTCACGACACTCAACCACCGGACCGGTACTCCGAGGCCACTCTGATCAAGAAGATGGAGGATCTCGGAATCGGACGCCCCTCAACGTACGCCTCGGTGATGAAGACCATCGATAAGCGGGGTTACGTGTGGAAGAAGGGTAAGGCTCTCGTGCCGGCGTTCCGCGCGTTCGCCGTCGTGAACCTCCTCCAGGCCTACTTCGCCGACCTCGTCGACTACCAGTTCACCGCCGCGATGGAGGACCAACTCGACGAGATTGCGAACGGGGCTCAGGACTTAGAGCCCTGGCTCGCTCGCTTCTACTTTGGGGACCCCCACGCCACCACCGACTTCGCTCGAGCCGGGTTGGCTCGAGTGGCCCACGGGGAACACGACTTCGACTTCGCCGCCATTAACTCGGTGTCGATCGGTACGGCCCCCGACGGTCTCCCGATTGTGGTGAGGTCGGGCCGATACGGCCCCTACCTGACACACGGTGAGCGAAGAGCCTCCATTCCGGAGGCGACCGAGCCGGACTCGTTGACGGTGGAGCGGGCGCTGGAGTTACTCGCCGCTCCCTCGGGGGACCGGGAGTTAGGCATCGACCCCGCGTCGGGTCTCGTCGTCGCCGCGAAGGCTGGACGCTACGGACCCTACGTGCAGGTGGGCGAGGTGGTGGGTAAGGAGAAGCCGAAGACCGCGTCGCTGCTCTCCACCATGTCGCTCGACACGCTGACCCTGGACGAGGCCCTCCAGCTCCTCAGCCTCCCGAGAACCGTCGGAGTGCACCCCGCGGACGGCGAACCGGTCCTCGTGCACAACGGTCGCTACGGCCCGTATTTGACGTGGGGTCAGGAAACTCGATCGCTCGAGAGTGACGAGCAGATTTTCTCGATTGAACTCGACGAAGCGCTGCGGCTACTGGCCGAACCAAAACGTCGGGGTCGCCGAGCCGCCGCGGGTCCCCTTCGTGAGGTGGGGACGGACCCCGTGACCGGCAAATCGGTGGTCGTTCGGTCTGGTCGATTTGGCCTCTACGTCACTGACGGCGAGGTCAACGCCACTCTGCGACTGGGTGATGAGGTGGAGACGCTCAGTCTCGATCGGGCGTGTGAGCTCTTAGCCGAACGACGTAACGCCGAGCCGCGGAGCTCGTCGGGTGGGTCACCCGCGAAGAAGTCAGGCGCCAAGAAGGCCGCGAGTACTCGCGCGGGTGCGAAGAAGAGCGTCGCGAAGAAGGCCACGGCCAAAAAGGCCACCGCCAAGAAGGCGGCCGGGACCCCTCGCGCGGCCACGGGAGAGGAGCGTCGCCTCGCCACTCGCCGCGGAGCGGCGGCCAATCGAGCCGTGACCGGTCAACTCGAGTGACCCGGGGTCGCTTCATCGTCTTTGAGGGCATCGACGGGTGCGGGAAGTCGACCCAGGCCCGACGCTTCGCCGAGGAGCGTGGCGGACGATTCGCGTTTGAACCGGGTGACACCGAGTTGGGTGCACAACTTCGAGCGTGGTTGCTCGACGCGCACTTCGCCATGACTCCCCGAGTGGAGTCACTCTTGATGCTGGCGGATCGCTCCCATCACGTCTCCACGGTGATCGAGCCGACGTTGGACCAGGGTGTCGACGTGCTCGCGGATCGTTTCTTCGCGTCGACTCTCGCCTACCAGGGTTACGGCCGGGGCGTTCCGCTCGACGACCTGCGCGCCGCGACGGACCTCGCCATCGGGGAGTGTCGGCCCGACCTCATCGTCCTGCTCGACGTTGACGTGAGCGTGGCCCGCGCCCGAGGCGCTCTGCGAGACGACGATCGGTTTGAATCGGTACCGGGTGACTTCTTGGAGCGAGTGAGGGCGGGGTATCTCGAGATGGCGCGAACCGATCCCCATCAGTGGGAGGTCATTGACGGCGTCGGCTCTGAAGAGGAGATTGCCGAGAGGATTCGAGCGGTCCTTCGAGCGAGGTTCTGAGTGGACGTTTTTGATCGGCTCGTCGGTCAAGAGGCGGCTATCGCCACGATGAGATCCCACCGAACTCGCCCCGTTCACGCGTACCTGTTTCACGGGCCGGCTGGATCCAACGTTCGTGACGCCATGATCTCCTTCGCTGCCGCTCTCCAGTGTCCGGAGGGGGGGTGTGGTTCGTGTGACGTGTGTCGGCGCGTTCTCGAGGGTGTCGAGCCCGACGTCGTCGAGGCTCACAGAGGCGGAGTCACCTGGCTGATTGAGGATATTCACGAGATCGAGAGGGTGGCTCGACGCAAACCACTGTCGTGCCCCTACGTGGTCGTCGTGATGAACGAGGTGGAACTCACCGTCTTAGGAGCGAGTCCTAGCGCCCCGGCTCTACTCAAAACGCTGGAGGAACCGCCCCGTCGGACCGTGTTTCTCCTCGGGGTTCACGACACTCCAAACGACTTGGCGACGGTGCTGTCGCGGTGCGTCACCATCCCTCTCGTCGGACTTCGCGAGACGGACATCGCTCGCATTCTGATGAACGAGGGAGTCGGAGCCGACGCCGCGGAACTGAGTGCGGCCGCGGCTAACGGGGATCTCGAGCGCGCCAGGTTGTTGGCGAGCGATCCGGGGGTCGCGGAGCGACGAGCCCTCTGGAGTTCAGTACCGGAGCGATTGAACGGCACCGCGGCGGGGGCGATGGCCCTGGTGGACGAGGTGCACCGGGCCATCGACGCTGCGCTCGTTCCCCTCGAAGAGAGGCAGGCCACGGAGAGCCGGGGCCGAGACTCCGATGCGTCCGGAGGCTCTCGACGGGGCGGGGCACCTAAGGCGGAGATGGAACGACGCCACCGACGCGAAGTCCGGCGAGCTCGGCTGGAGGAGTTGCGCTTTGGGCTCGTCACCCTGACCCGGGTGTATCGAGACCGAATGGCCGAGTTGTGGGGCTCGCCACTCGACGCTCGGACACAGCAGCGTCTCGCGACCTACTCCGACGCTCTCGGAATAGTGGACGAGGCGTTTCGGCGAACCACGACGACTATGGACGAGGTTCTGCTCCTCTCCGACCTCTTCTTGCAGCTCGGACGACTCTGAGTTGACCACGAGGTAGTCTTAGAGGCCTCGCCTGGGTAGCTCAGCTGGCAGAGCAGCTCATTCGTAATGAGCAGGTCAGGGGTTCGAATCCCCTCCCAGGCTCCCTCGGCGCCGTTCGTTACAGTGAGTTATGGCTGACGATCGTTACACCCACGGACACCACGACTCGGTACTGCGAGGGCACCGTTGGCGTACCGCGGAGAATTCGGCGGCGTATCTTCTCCACCACCTTCGACCGGGACAGTCGGTTCTCGACGTCGGGTGTGGTCCCGGTACCATCACCGCCGACTTCGCGCCGCTCGTAGCTCCGGGCCCCGTCATTGGTCTCGACCGGTCCTCAGGGGTTCTCGAGGCTGCGACGGCTCAGTTCGCGGGCCCGCCGTGGGAAAACCTCTCCTTTCGCGCGGGCGACGTGTACCACCTGGAGATGGAGGACGACTCGGTCGACGTCGTTCACGCTCACCAGGTTCTCCAACACCTCACCGATCCGGTGAGCGCCCTCGAAGAGATGCGGCGGGTGACGCGCGAGGGTGGACTGCTCGCGGTACGCGACGCCGACTACGCCGCGTTCCTCTGGGCCCCGAGAGATCCCTGGCTCGACCGGTGGATGGAGATCTATCACGAGGTCACGAGACGCAACGACGCCGAGGCGGACGGTGGGCGCTTTCTGCCCGCGTGGGTGAGCGCCGCGGGGTGGCGGGATTTGAGCGTCTCGAGTTCGACCTGGACGTTTTACTCCGACGAGGATCGCGAGTGGTGGGCGGGTCAGTGGGCGGATCGAGTTCGACTGAGTTCCTTCGCCGACCAGGCCCGCGAGTACGGGGTCGCCACCGAGGACGATCTCGAGGAGATAGCTCGGGCCTTCGGGCGCTGGCGAGACGCCCCGGGGGCTGTCTTCGTGTTAACGCACGTGGAGGTGTTGGCCCGAAAGGGTGTTCACTAACGTCGCCGATGTGACACTTGTTGCAAGAGACTTGCATTTAGTGGCAGGCGGTGCTAAAACCGTTCCGCGCTCGCGGATGGCTCCATGGGG
>JAKBAZ010000157.1 GCA_021826255.1 Actinomycetes bacterium | reverse complement strand
AACGGGGCGGGTAAGTCAACGACCCTCAGCGTGCTCCTCGGACTGAGTCGAGCCACTTCGGGAACGGTTCGAGTCTTCGGGTGGGACCCCGTCACCCACGGACGAGAGGTCCGTTCGCGAACCGCAACGGTCCCCTCCGACGTTCGGCTGTGGCCGACTCTCACTGGCGGGGATGTCATCGAGACCATCGCTGGCTTGCGCAACGACTGCTCTCCTTTACGCCGTCGGGAGTTCCTCGAACGATTCGAGCTCGATCCGCGCGTACGGTGCCGCGACTACTCCAGTGGGAATCGCCAAAAGGTCCTCCTCGTCGCCGCCCTCCAAGCCCGAGCCGACCTCTACGTCTTCGACGAACCAACGAACGGACTTGATCCCCTCGTCGACGAAACCTTTCGTCAAGTCGTGCGTGAGGAGCGAGCCCGAGGCGCCACCGTCGTGCTCTCCAGCCACATTCTCGCCGACGTCGATAACCTGGCCGATGACGTCACCTTGATGAGACGGGGTCGTCGAGTCGATGGTGGGACTCTCGAGTCGCTGCGTCACGTGACTCTCCTGCGAGTTCGCGCGAAGGTGGATCCGGTCTACGACGGCTCGCTCGTCGAGGCGGGCGTGGGGGATCTCACCCGTGACGGTGAGTGGTGCGTAGGATCGGTGGACCCCGAGAGTCTTTCGCGAGTTCTCGGTGCCCTTTCTGTCGCCTCGCCCCACGACGTGAGAGTCGACCCACCCTCACTGGAGGCCGTCTTTCGTCACTACTACTCCGACGAGTCCCCGTGAACCGGCTTGACGACCTCTTCGCAAAAACGTCCCGCGGCGTCACCTACGCCTGGATTGGATCGCTCACTGCCTTCTCTCTGGTCTCGGTACTCGGAACGAGGAGTCTCTACGCGAACGCCGAGGCGAGGCATCAGGCCGCTCTCGGGATCGACGCCTCACGAGCCCTGGTCGCCCTCTACGGTTCGGTTCCTCTCGACGGTAGCCTCGGCTCCCTCGCCGTTGTCAAACTCCTCTCCCTCGGCTCTCTCGGCGCTGCTCTCGGGGGCTCGCTCGTCGCCACACGGCTTTCTCGAGAGCTCGAAGAGAGCGGCGGACTTACCTTGCTCGCCCTCGGTCGTCGGAGTTGGCGAGCGCTAGCGCGACGCGCCGGCCTCGTCGCTCTCTTGCGAGGAGCCCTTCTCGCGATGCTCGTCGCCGGCACGGGTATCAACGGGGGTCTCTCCGAGGGTGGCAGCCTGCTCCTCGGTAGTGCTCTCGGCCTCGCGTGGATTCTCGGAGCCTCTCTCAGTCTCGCCCTGGCTCAAGTCGTGACTCACGCTCGGTCGGTTCGACTGGCGACGGCGGCACTGCTGCTCGGTCTCTATCTGCTTCGAGCGTTAGGAGACTCGACACCCGGCCTCGCTGCCCTCTCCGCCGTCTCCCCCTTTCACTGGATTCTCACCACTACCCCCTTCGAGCACCCCCGAGTACTCGGCGATGTGGGTGTCCTCATCCTCGTAGTTCTCGTACTACTGGCGGGAGAGTTCGCGAGGCGCCACCGCGACCTCGGTGGGCCCCACTGGACCGTTCAGGGTCGGGCCCGGTCGTACGCGGGAACCCTCGGAGTGCTGTGGTGGCGCCGACACCGGGTTCTCATTCTCTCTAGCACCGTCGCCACCCTCGGTCTCAGTTCCATCCTCAGCGCCGCCTCCGGACACGTCAGTCGCCTCGTGTCGTCCTCGAGTGCCGCGACGTATCTCTCCGAACTCGCCGGACGAGGGAACGTCAAAGACCAAGTGATCTCACTCAGTCTTCTGAGCGCGTGCGAGATTGCACTCGCCCTCGGCCTCGCACTACTCGTCAGTCGACGTCACGACGAAACATCTGGTGCGCTCCGCCTCGTCGACGCACAACCACCCCCCGCATCTACTCACTGGTGGCGAGAGACGATTCTCGTCTACGCGGCGGTACTGACGTGCTCGACGGCCGGTCTCGGCGTGTTCGTCGCGGGAGTTCGTCGAGACGTGCTGGTCGCGGGAGCTGGACGCCTGGTGGGGACGGGCGTGGCGCTGAGCGTCGGCCTCCTTCTTTCGCGCCGCACTCCCCCCGGAGTGATCTGGGCGCCACTGGTCGTCACCGTACTCGCCGGAGAAGTTGCTCCCCTGGTCGGACTCCTGCGCCCCCTCGCTCGCCTCTCCCCCTACTGGTGGCTCGGCTCCGGGCTCACTACGCCCCCCTTGGGGGCTACGGTGATGGAGATGGGCGTGGGTCTTCTCTGTGTTGTCCTCGCTCGTCGTTCGTTCTCACCCACCGGGCGACACGACAATGGGGTATCCCTCCGACTTCGTCACCACGAGAGCCAGTGAGCCAGATGACCCGACGGACGTACTCGGTCAGCCGGTTACCCTGGGGCGATTCTCATCCGACCGTTTTCCGCTAGGTTTCGCCGATGACCTCCTTCGGCTTTGAACTGTCCGACCTCGACGAGTCCACGTCTCCTCGCGACGACCTCTTCCACTACGTCAATCGCCGCTGGATGACGACGACGGACATTCCGGCCGACAAGGCGATGTGGGGATCCTTCTTCGAACTACGCGACGCCGCCGACGCCCACGTGAACACCATTCTTGAGGAGTTGACCCCGGACGACGCAACGCTCCCGCGACGACGTCTGGCTCGCCTCTATCGAAGTTTCATGGATGAGGAGCGGGCGAACTCCCTCGGCGCCACTCCGCTCGAACCATTCCTCCACGAGATCGAGAATGTCGAGGACTCCCACTCTCTGGCTCGCCTCATCGGACGCTACAGCGCCCTGTCCCTCGTCTCTCTCATTGGAGTATCGGTCAGCGCCGACTTTTCTCGGGACGACCGTCAGATCATCCACCTCTACCAGTCGGGACTCTCCCTGCCCGACGAGCAGTACTACCGCGAGGAGAGTTTCGCGTCCGCGAGAGACGGCTTTGTTGCCTATCTTGCGCGCTTGAGCGAGGTCCTGGGTTGGAGCGACGGGGAGGCGCGCGCGACGCGGGTGCTCGAACTCGAAACGACGCTCGCACAGGGGCACTGGACCAACGTGGACTCGAGGGACCGGGACAAGACCTCCAACCTGTTGACTCGAGGTGAACTCGACGAGTTGGCTGGCGAGCACCTCTCACTACTCCAGGCCCTTCGCGAGGGGCTGGGAGTCGCGGGTCACGACGAAGAGATTGTGGTGGCCCAACCTCCCTTCATCACTCACGCTCTCGGCCTGGTCGACGACGGGGCACTGGAGAGTTGGAAGGACTGGCTGAGAGTCCACCTCGTGGGGTCACTCGCCGGGCTCTTAAGCGACGACATCGCCGAGGTGAACTTCGACTTCTACTCGCGAACTCTCGCTGGGGTACCCGAGCGTCGCCCGCGCTGGCAACGAGCGGTGAGCTTGGTCAATGGATCACTCGGTGACGATCTCGGTCAGATTTACGTGGAGCGTCACTACCCCGGCGAAGCCCGTGAAGCGATGGACCAGCTCGTCGCGGACCTTCTCGAGGCCTACGCGCTCAGCATCGCCGAGCGCCCCTGGCTCAGTCCACCCACGCGCGAGAAGGCCCTGGAGAAACTGCGACTACTCTCTGCGCGCATTGGCTTTCCTCTCCGGTGGACCGACTACGGAAACCTCGAACTCGGC
>JAKBAZ010000156.1 GCA_021826255.1 Actinomycetes bacterium | reverse complement strand
CCTCAACGTCGAAAAACAGCAATTGGCGGCCATCGCCGAGTGGATCGGGGCGGTGCTCGACGACCTCGGTCGGCCGGGTCATCTGCCCGACGACCTCACCCTCGAACCCGAATACGAACCCGACTTCGTGGTCGGCGACATCACCCTCGCTCTCCACGCCGAGCGGGGCGAGGTCGAGATGACCCTCGACGGAGTCGAAGAAGACGACGCGGCGACGATTCACCTCGCTCGAGAGTGGGCCGGCGCCCTCGCGATCGCGATTACTCGACTCGTCGAGGCCGGTCGACCACCCTGTCCCTTGTGCGGTGGACCGCTCGACCCGAGGGGCCACGACTGTCCTCGCACGAACGGACACCGCGCGCCCGTTCGCTGAGATGGAGAGCGCTGAGCTTCACGAGCTGCTCTATCGAGGACGAGTTCAGGTCGAGGGTCGGGTCCCCTACTCCTCCAACCAAGCCCTCCTCGTGAGTGTCTCAGGGGCTGAGAACTCCGTTCTCGCCTGTTACAAAGCGGAGATGGGAGAACGTCCCCTGTGGGACTTTCCTGAGGGTCTGTGGCGCAGAGAAGTAGCCGCGTACGTTCTCGACGACCACCTCGGTCTGGGCGTGGTGCCCATCACCGTAGGTCGAGAGGACCTCCCTTTCGGGCCGGGCTCGCTCCAGTGGTGGGTGAGCGACGCGACTGACGACCACTACTTCACCCTTCGAGAGAAGCCGGAACTCGAGGAGTGGTTACGAGCCCTGGCAGTCTTTGACGTGGTCGCCAACAACGCCGATCGTAAGGGCGGTCACGTGATCTTCGACGGAACGAGGTGCTGGGCGATCGACAACGGTCTCTGCTTTCACCCCGAGGACAAGCTCCGTACGGTGATCTGGGACTACGCGTTCACGCCGATACCCGAGGTGGTGCTCTCATCCCTTCGTCGACTCACCGACGGGGATGGGGAGTTCTTGCGTCAGTGGCTCGAGCGAGACGAGGTTGACGCGACACTCGAGCGAGCCGAAGAGCTTCTTCGAGAGGGATGTCTGCCCCCGCCCGACGAAGATCGCGAGTGGCCCCCCTATCCGTGGCCCCTTATTTAAGTCATTGACTCGCTCACGGCGTGGGGAGTACCCGTCTCTAGCATGACGAGAGAGACCACCGCCCCGACCGCGAAGAGACCGGCCACCCACCAAAACGCCACCGCGTAACCGTGCAGAGTGGCCGCACCGATTGGCGACCCTGCACCTTCGGCGCGCGACGCGCTCTCGACGGCGATGGTGTTGAGGAGTGCCAGGCCCACCGAGGCCCCGATCTGCTGGGCGGAGTTCACGAGTGCCGAAGCCGCTCCGACCTCCCGGACGTTCAGAGCGGCGGTAGCCGAGGCACTCGCGGGAGCGACGATGAGGCCGAGGCCGAGGCCGATGAGTACGAGACCGGGAAAAACCGACCCCCAGTAGTTGGGAGTCGCGGGCAGGCGAGTGAAGAGGACGCTCCCCATCACTGCGAGGATCATGCCCACCGGAACCAGCGGTCGGGGCCCGACGACGGACCAGAGGCGCGCCGAGGCGCCCGACGCCGAGACGGCGATGGCCACGATGAGTGGCAGGAACATCACTCCGCTACGCAGCGGGCTGTACCCGAGGGAGGACTGAAGGTAGACCGAGAGGAAGAGGGACGCCCCGAAGAACGCGGCATTCGCGAGAAAGAGGGCGCCGAGCGATCCCGTACGAGTACGGGCCGTGACCAGTGTTAAGGGAACGAGTGCACTCGAGCGACCTCGTTCCACGAGTACGAAACCGATCCCGCAGGCCACTCCGAAGGCGAGGGGCAGCCACGTACCCCGATCGGTCCAGCTCGAACGCACGCCGTGGGAGAGTCCATACACCACGCCGAACCACCCGGCGGCCGACAGCACCGCCCCTACGGGATCCAGTCCTCGCACGTCACTCGTGCGCTCGGGGGCCGGAGTTCGTAGGGAGCCAGCGAGCGCCCCCAGGGCCAAAACAACGTTCACGTCAAGACACCAGCGCCACGAACTCCACTGGGTGAGTAGCGCACCGAGCAAGAGACCGATCGCCGCACCCGACGCGCCGACCGAGCCGAAGAGCGCGAAGGCGCGGGAGCGCTCCTGGGCGGCGCGAAAGTGCAGCGAGAGTAGGGCGAGGGCGGCCGGAGCGCACAGGGCACCCGCCACGCCCTGTAGCGCTCGAGAGGTCACGAGGAGGGAGAAGGAGTGGGCGTCTCCTCCCAGGGCCGAGGCGCCAGCGAACCCCACGAGTCCCACGATCAGAGTGCGACGGTGTCCCCAGCGATCGCCCACTCGACCCCCGACGAAGAGAAATCCCCCGAAGGCGAGGACGTAGGCGGTGATCAACCACTGGCGATTCGTGCTGGAGAATCCGAGGTCGCGCTGAGCTTGGGGAATCGCGATGGACATGATGGTGGCGTCGAGCGACACCATCAACTGGGTGACGCTGACCGTGAACAACGTCGCTCGGCGGCCGACGGGGGGAGAAACGGGGCTCGACATGCTGGGCCCAGCCTACGAACTACGGCCCGTCACCACGGGCTTTCGTCCCCTCACGCGCCCCGGTGCTCGCGAACGAGGGCGATGAGTTGGGGCAGTAGCGTCACCACGTCTCCCACCACGCCGAAGTCGGCTACGTGGAAGATGGGCGCGTCGGGGTCCTTATTAATGGCGACGATGTGGGACGAACTCTTCATCCCCACGAGGTGCTGCGTGGCTCCGGAGATTCCGCAGGCCACGTAGAGAGTGGGGGCCACGGTCTTTCCCGTCTGACCCACTTGACGTGAGTAGGGGACCCAGCCGGCGTCGACGATGGCGCGCGACGCACCGCCGGCACCGCCCAAGAGACCAGCCAACTCGTCGATCCACTGGTAGCGCTCCGCACTGCCGAGACCACGACCGCCCGACACGACGACGGGGGCGGACTCGAGGGCGGGCCCGTCGGCGCTCTCGACACGTCGAGAGCGAACTCGAGCGCTCGCGGTGGCACCTCCGGCGGCGATCTGCTCCACCGGGGTCGACTCGCCCTCAACCGGCGACGCTGACACCGACTTCGGACGCACGACGAAGAGGGCGGGTCCGCTCACTCGCGTCGTCGCGATCATGGCCCCACCCGCGACGAGGTGCTCGCTCTGCCACTGCGTTCCGTCACCGGAGAGCCCCACCGCGTTGGTCACAACCGTTCGATTCCAGCGCACCGAGAGGCGACCCGCCACGTCGCGACAGTCGTAGGTGGAGCTGAAGAGCACGAGATCGGGCGAACCCTGCGTTGAGGCGAGGGTGTCGAGCGCCGCCACGAGTTCGTCCGCCACGAGTCGCGTCTCCTCGTGAGCGACGACGTAGTGACTGGAGGCGCCGTAGGACCCCGCAGTCTCCGCGTCGAAGGGAGTACTCCAGGTCACCAGGGTCAGTGTCTCGCCCAGGGGGCGAGCGAGTGTCAATAACTCCCCCGCCGTCTCACTCCAGCCACGAGCCGAAGGCTCCACTACGATCCACACCGTCGTCACGTCGCCCCCCTAAAGAACCTTGATGGACTCGAGGTAGGCCACGATGGCGGCCGCACCCTGTCCGTCGTCCACAATCTTCTCCCCCGCCGCACGCCCCGGGGCCGCCTCGACGCTGACCACCTCGTGGCGAC
>JAKBAZ010000155.1 GCA_021826255.1 Actinomycetes bacterium | reverse complement strand
GGCCAGACAGTCGATGTCGCGTTCCGAGTAGAGCCGGTACCCCTTCTTCGACCGAGCGGGAGCGACGAGGCCCATCTCCTCGTAGTAACGAATCTTCGAGAGCTCCAGGGTCGGGTAACGCTCTCTTAGTCGCGAGAGCACTTGACCGATCTTGAGCGGGGTGCTCACGAGCTCGCTCCCCAAAAGACCATCTTGTACTTACCCACTTGTACTTCGTCCGCCGAGTGCAGAACCACCTCGTCCACTCGAGCCCCGTTGACGTAGGTGCCGTTCAAAGAATTGAGATCCCTCAACGTCACCCGTCCAGACGCCGTCTTCGTAAAAATGGCGTGCCGTCGCGAGACCGAGACGTCGTCGAGAACCAGGGGCAGGTGTTCGTCGCGTCCGACCGTCGTCTCGAGCAGTTCAAGGGCGAAGTGCTCGACGCTCTGGGGTCCAGTCACGATGACCAACTCGTCGACTCCGCGAACGCGCGGACCCTTGTCGGTCCCGGGGGCCACGTCGTTGGCCGAACCCAAAACCGGCATGGCGATCGTCGCCTCCGAGGTCGTTTCGTGCTGGGGCGCTCCACACGACCAGCAGAAGTTGGCGTTGGCGTTCAGAATCTCCCCACACCGACGACAGTTCATTCGCTCACCCTACTCAGGCCACTCGACTCGCGCCGGGCCTAGTTGTTCGTGAGTTCGCCGTAGGCGCTGGCGTCGAGAAGACCCTCAAGCGTGACACCCTCGTCAAGAGTGATTTCGCAGATCCAGCCCTGCCCGTAGGGGTCGGAGTTGATCAAGTCGGGCGACGAGGCGAGGGCGTCGTTCACGGCGCTCACGGTGCCGGCGACCGGAGCGTAGATCTCCGACACCGACTTGGTCGACTCCACCTCACCGAGCGAACCCCCGGCCGCGACCGTGGTTCCGACGTCGGGCAGGTCCACGTAGACCACGTCGCCGAGTGCGTCTTGGGCGTAGTCGGTGATACCGACTCGCACGGTCGTGGACCCAGTAGTAACCCACTCGTGATCCGAGGAGTAGCGCAGCTCAGCAGGAATCTTCATAGGCGAAGAATCTACTCCACCGACCGCGTCGCTCGCCCGGCCGCGAGGGCCCGGCGGGCGGGGCCCACGTAGGACACTCCGACGGCGTAGGCCATCACGAGACCGACCACCCCGAGGACCCAGGTGGCCAAACGAAGGTCGTGCTGCCAGGGGCGAAGTGGGGCGTTGTGGGGGTTTGACGTCAGCAAGAACGCGGGGAAGGTTGTCATGAGCACGAAGGTGGACACCTTGCCCCACCAGAGGACGTCGATACGCGCGGCCCCGAGGGCGGCGAGGGCGATAGTCAGACCCGAGACCACGACCTCTCTCGCGAGCGTCGCTCCCGCGAACCACCAAGGGACGGCGTGGACCAGGGCGACACTAACTAGTCCGGTCATGACGAGAATTCGGTCGGCCGTGGGGTCGATGATCTTCCCGATGGTCGAGGTCTGGTGCAGGCGTCGCGCCAGGTAGCCGTCAATCCAATCCGTCGCCCCGAGCACCCCGAGCATCCAGGCAGCGAGCGCCCGGTGATCAGTGGTGAATAAGACGAGAACGTAGACCGGAATCGCCGCTAGGCGCAGTGCCGTGACCAAGTTGGGCCACGTCTTCCACCCCGCGTCGAGGTCGTCGACCAAGGGAGTTAGGCGATCGTGATGCTCTCGTCCAAGAACACGTCCTGGACGGCGTTGACGAGAGCGATCCCCTCGTTCATGGGACGCTGGAACGCCTTGCGACCAAGAATGAGACCCTGACCACCCGCTCGCTTGTTGATGACGGCCGTGCGGACCGCTCCCGCGAGGTCGTTCGCCCCCTTCGCCTCTCCGCCCGAGTTGATCAAGCCGATGCGACCGGCGTAGCAGTTGACGACCTGCCAGCGAGTCCAGTCAATTGGGTTGTCCGTCGTGAGTTCCGAGTAGACCTTGGGGTTCGTCTTCGAGAAGTTGACGGCGTTAAAGCCCCCGTTGTTCTCGGGCTGCTTCTGCTTGATGATGTCAGCCTCGATGGTGACGCCGAGGTGGTTGGCCTGACCGGTCAGGTCGGCCGCCAAGTGGTAGTCGGCCTCAGGCGTCTTGAACGCGTCGTTACGCAGGTAGGTCCACAAGACGGTAAAGAGCCCGAGACGGTGCGCCTCGGCGAAGGCCGCCGAGATCTCCTCAATCTGGCGGATCGACCCCTCGGATCCGAAGTAGATCGTCGCCCCAACTCCCACGGCTCCGAGGTCGGCCGCCTGCTGGACCGAGGCGAACAGGCGCTGGTCATAGGTGGTGGGGTAACGCAGTAAGTCGTTGTGGTTGATCTTGACGATGAAGGGAATCTTGTGTACGTAGCGTCGCGAGACGATACCGAGGGTCCCGAGGGTCGTGGCGATGGCGTTACATCCCGCGCCGATCGCCAAATCACACAGGCGAGCCGGGTCGAAGTACTCCGGGTTGGGCGAGAAGGTCGAAGCTCCCGAGTGCTCAATCCCCTGGTCAACGGGGAGGATGGAGACGTAACCTGTTCCCGCCAGACGTCCGGTGTTGTAGAGCAGTCCGAGATTGCGTAGCACCGAGGGAGAGCGGTCCGAGGCCACGAACACCTCGTCGAGGTAGTTCTTTCCGGGGAGGGTCAACCACTCCTTCGGAAACGCGGTGGCGTGGTGATCAAGGAGAAGCGACGCGTCGTCGCCCAGCAGTGCGGCAATGTCCATGAGGGGCATTCTAGGCGAGAGCGCGAGACGCCTCGAAAACTCTTCAGTCCACCTTCTTCTTCGACACCGGCGTGTGACGACGCTTTCGATTCTTGCGGGGCGCGTCGAACGCGCCGAGCTCGCGTAGACGGTCCATCGCGTCGTAGGCCTCGGGATCGGCCACGACGACTCTGGCGAAGAGGTCTCGAGCGTTAGCGTGATCGCCCGAACGGTCGTAGACGTCAGCCAGGGCGTACCAGAGTCGAAGGTGGCGATAACCCGGATTACGCAGGGTCTTCGCCGCCCCCGCTCGGGTCAGCAACTCGATCGCCTCGGCGTAACGACGTTGATCAGCCCAGGTCGCCGCTCTCACGATGCGCCCCTCGGCGAGGACGTCGGCACTCGGGCGAGCGTCCTCGAGTTGTTCGAAAATCGAGTCCACGGCGCGAAAACGTCGAGCGGCGCGGTCGCAGTCCATCACTACCGGTAGGTGCTCGGGGTCCCCGGTAATCGTAAAGTGCGCCATGAGGTGGGCTTTAGCCAGGTTCCAGCGCTCGGCTCGATACGCCGCGAGACCCGCCAACTCACGCACCGCCGCCACGCCCGGTACCAGGTCGGCCACGCCCTTGGCGAGCCGGAGAGCCTCTTCGTAGCGGTGTCGGTCGTAGGCGTCGGCAGCCTTGGTGAGATTCTCGACGGCGCGATCACGTTGGTGAGCCGTGCCGAGAAACACACGCCGAACCTCGGTCGCGATTTCACCGGGCAGGCTGTAGGGCTCTCGCTCTCGACGGGGTGTCGAGCGCGGGGCCACGACCGGTTGCTCAACTAACTCCCAGGCGGCCATCGGTTCGGGCGCTTCGGAGGCTCGTCGCGTCGACTCCATTTCACGACCGGTCGACGAGAGGTTGGCCCCACCCTTACGAGCAACGCTCCCCCATCCCTTGGCACGGCCGACGCGACCCGCGTTCTCGTGGGCGACGTCGCTC
>JAKBAZ010000154.1 GCA_021826255.1 Actinomycetes bacterium | reverse complement strand
CCTCCTTGGCGCCAACGCGACTGTCGCCGTCGCCCCACCCTTCGCTCGAGGCTTCGCATTTCTCTCGGTGGCGGCGGGCGTACCCATCTGGGGATTCGCCGTTCTGTGGATCGCGTTGGCTCTGGCGCTCACTCTGCGTACCGCTCGACGACGGTTGCCCTTTCACCTTACGTGGTGGAGCTTCACCTTCCCCGTGGGAACCTTCGTCACCGGAACGACTCGACTTGCGCTCGCCTCTCACCTCTACGCCTTCCACGTGGCGGCCGGGATCAGTTACCTCGGACTCCTCGGGGCGTGGCTGCTCGTGGCGACTCAAACGACTCGTCACCTCGTCGCCCGACGACTGCTCGCTACGCCAGTTGTCGTCAGCCCCGGCCCGGAGGCGCGAAAGAACGTCGCCGCCTAGCGAGCTCCGTGCACCACCGTAGTGATGACGCTCCCGAGTGAGGTCGCGAAGTCCTCGACCCGCTCGTCGAGTGTCCTGCGTCGAGCACCCCTCGTGGCGAAGGCCCGTTGGGCGATGACCGGTGAACCGAGCTCCTCTAAGCGGCGGCTCATCTCGCCGAGGACCTCGCGGGGGTTCACTCCGTAGGTACAAAAGACGGCCGAAGGTTTACCACCGAGCCAGGTGAGGTGCTCGAGGAACTCGCGCATCGCTCGGGCCGGACGAACCCCGGCGACGACGAGGCCCTCTACCCACGTCCCGAGAACCACCGCGTCGCAGGAGGCCAGATCGAGAGAACTGACCGAGGCGACCGACCGAACGGCGATCTCGAGCCCGAACTCTTCGAGACGCTCGCCCACCGACTGGGCGAGACTGGCCGTCGTCCCGCCCGAACTGGCGTAGACCACGAGGACTCGGGTGCGAGACGGAGACGTCAACGCCTCTCCTCGCGAACGTCGGGGGGGATTGTCGAGAATGGCGCGAGCGGCGCGGCGTCCCTGAGCCATGGCTTCGACGACGGTTCCCGGCCCCGTCAAGGCGTCGCCCACTACCCACACCCGCGGGCGTCGCGGAACGGCCGCCGCCCAGAGGCCGACCTCTCGATCGAGCGAGAGAGATCCCACGGGGTAGTTGAAGCACTCGGCGGAGGCCGACTGCGCGAGAATTCCGCTCGTGCGCCAGCGACTCGCCGGCTCTCCGACGCGACTCTTTCGTACCGGCACGCCGGGTAGGAGTGCGGTCATCTCGGCGTCCACTCGATAGCCCATGGCCATTACCACGAGGTCAACCTCGAGGGTGTCGACACTGGTACTCGACACCACCGGCGTCTCTCCCCGTTGCGTTTGGGTAGTCAGGGCTAGGCTCGCGCGCACGACTCGACCCCCCTCGCCCTCCAGCCCAGTGAGCGTGCGTGAGAATCTCACCTCGACCCCCTCCTCACGAGCCTCGTGGAGTTCGTCGGGGCGCGCCAGGGCGAACCGTTCGTCCAGCCAGTCGATACAGGTCGCCTCGAGACCGAGTCGTCGAGCCAGTCGGGCGACGTCCATCGCGGTGTTTCCCGCCCCGAGCACCAGCACCCTCGCCCCCTCGGCGACCCCCCACTCGACGAGGGGGGCCGCCGGGTCTCCGGCGGGCTCGAGGGCGACCTTCGCCCGCTGAAGAAAGTCCGTCGCCGTGAGGACACCGGAGAGCTCGACTCCCGGCACCGCGACTCGAATCGGACTCGACGCGCCGTGGGCCATGATCACGGCGTCGTGCGTGTCGAGGAGTTGGTCGAGGGCGTCGACCGGGACCTCCGTCGAGAGTCGAAGGTCCACGCCCGCAGCCACCAAGTCGTCCCAGGGTCGCGCGGCGACTGCGTCGGGAAGGGTGAAGTCGGGCATACCCCACACGAGCAGTCCACCGGGGCGAGCGTCGCGCTCGTAGACGCTCACGTGGACTCCGGCCTCAACGAGGTCGTAGGCCGCGCCCATCGCGGCCGGGCCGGAGCCGACGATACCCACCGACAACCGGTCCGTACGGGTGTGTCCCACGCGAGGGCCCGGAACCCTCCACTGGTCCGCGATGAAGCGTTCGAGGCGACCCACCGCGACCGGTGCGCCACCGGCGAGCGACCACGAGCACGCTCCCTCGCACTGGGCGGCCTGATTACACACTCGCGAGCACACGTCGGGAATGACGGTCGTGCGCGCCAAGATGGCGTGAGCACGCTCTAAGTCCCGCTCGCAGACGGCCGCGACGAAACTCGGGATGTCGTTGTGAGCGGGACACCCTCTCACGCAGGTCGGGTCGGGACAGTGCAGACACCGCGACGCTTCGGCGATCGCCTCCTCCCAGGTGTCGTAGCCGAGGCGGGTCTCGCTCACGTCCCCGCGCAGGTGGACCGGTTGGCGAACCGGTGGATCGTGGCGGGGAGCGACACTGCGGGGTCCCTCAATAGAAATCGCACTAAAGGGGCAGACCCTCTCGCACTGGTGACAGCCGACGCAGAGGTCGTTCTCACCCCTCACCGTCCAGGTGGCGTCGTCCATCGAGAGAGCCCCCACGGGACAGCGAATGACGCACTCCTGGCATCCGGCACAACGATCGGCGAGGACCCGGATCACTCGCCCCGGGGCGAGGTCGGTGGTGGGTGTATCGAGCGTGGTCATGGTCAGCCTCCTAGTCCGCCGCGTTCATCAGTACGTAGAGAACACTCACGAGCACTCCGAGCCCCAGAGTCAGCGTGACCGCACTGAGTCGAGTCAGCATCGGCGCTCGACTCACGGGAGCCAACTCGCGCGACGCGATACGCCACGTAGTCCAGACCCCGGCCAGCGTCCCGAGCACCATGACTCCGATCTGCACCGCGATGATGCCGCGATTCGACGCCATGATCGAGGCGTTGTAGAGACCGCTCGAGGTCGAACCCACCCCAACGAGGTGACCCATCGAGACGAGGACTCGGGGGAAGTGTTGCAAAAACTTCGGGAGTTGACGGGCGAAGTAGTCGGCGCCCACGACGGGGATGATGGCGTACATCAAAGGGACGAAGTAACTCCGGAATCGACTCGTCCGGTCCACGAACGCCGTGCCTCCGGGGGCGGGAACGAAGTCGGCGCGAGCGAAGACCGCGCTGAAGAGGCGGCCGAGGGCCCCGAGCGCCACGGCGACCAGAATGATGATTCCGAGGTAGTCGATGGGGTTCGGGTACTGGGGGAAACCGGTGTGGGTGTTCAGCCAGGCGTCGAGTTGGGAGAACATCGTCAGGGCGTTCAGTTGCTGGTAAAGAACGAGACCAAAGAGCAGTGCCACGGCCCAGGCGATGTCGGCTCGGCGCCGGGTCGGGGCGACCACCGACGTCATCGGCGCCTGCACGTAGAGTCCAATGTTGTCCGACGGGCAGGCCTTGAAGCACTCGGTGCACAGACCGCACGCGGCGTTCGAGTCGGCGCTGCCCGGCCAGGTGTACCAGGGACAGCCGTAACCCTCGGCGTCACCTCGCATGCAGTCCTTCGTCGTGCAGGACTGACACACTTCACGGTCTCGGGTGCGAAAGCCGGCGACCGATCCCATCGCGCCGACGGAACCGATGAGGGCACTCAAGGGGCAGACGTAACGACAAAACGTTCGCCGTTCGAAGGTCAAGAAGAAGATGGTCGCCGTGGCGACGATGCCGATCACCATGAAGCTCGTGGCCATGGGGTTACCCGGTCCGGCGATGTTGAAGTACTCCTCGATCCAGGTCAAGAGAAGAAAACTTCCGACCGACAGC
>JAKBAZ010000153.1 GCA_021826255.1 Actinomycetes bacterium | reverse complement strand
GCGAGCGAGCAAGTACCCGGCGAAGGGCAGAGCGACGAGTCCGGGCGCCAGTTTCACGGCCACCCCGATGGAGACCGCGACGCCGGCGAGCCACCACGTCTCCTCGAGGGTGGCGAGCACCCCGAGAGCGATGGCGAAGGCCGCCAGAGAGTCGATTTGGCCCTGCACCGCCGTCGTCATGATGACGAGTGGATTGAGAAACCACCAGAGGGCCGCCGCGCGCTGGCGACGCGGTTCGTAGCCCAGTCGCCCGGCGATGCGCCACACCAAGTACGCGGTGGCGACGTCGGCCGCCATCATCGGGACCTTGTAGAGAGCTGTGGCCCAGGGCGTGGTGACGATGGGACCGAAAATCTGCTGAGCGACCGGCTGGCCCGAAGAGAAGAGGTGCCCGAGAGCACCACTCGTTGCGCCCAGCCAGTGGGTCACCATACCGAGCGCAATGGCCCAGTAACCGAACAGCGGCGGGTAGGAGAATCCCGTAAAGGTGTAGAGCCCGACGCCCTCCATCGCCCGCTGGGAGGCCTGCCACCAGACGCTCATGTCCCCGTCGAGAGAGGTGAAGGGCGCGAGCAGCAACCGAAGTCCGAGACCCACGAAAAAGAGAGGACCGATTGCGCGAACGAAGGTCCTCACTCCCACCGGGCTCGGAACCTTGACGGGCGCGGGGCGGGGTTCGACGACCACGAAATCGTGCGCCAACGCCTCTAACACTTCGCGCGAGCGCGGCCCCTCGACCTCGTGATCCTCCTCAGAGGTCTCCACGAGGCGACTGGTGACGAGGACCTCTCCCTGTGAACCATCGTCACGACTACTCGGGACGCTCTGGGTGGTCTCGGGCGCTGTCTCGGCGCTCAATCCCAAACTCGCGAGAATCTCCTCCCACGACTCGACCGTAAGGGCCCACGACGACTCGTTCTCACTCGGGGGCGTCGAGTCGGGCGGACTCGAGAGACGGGCCGCCTCGTCGAGTTCGAGGAAGGAGGGAATATCCTCGCCGTGTCCGAAGACGTCGTCGGGGGGTGCCATCGAGACTACGACGTCGCGCGCGACGAGCCGCTCGGCTTCCAGGTGACCTGGGAGTCTCCGGCGAGATACTGGAGTCGAGCGAGAGCCCGCGCCGAGGCTTCGAGGGCGACGAGTGCGCACGCCCCGGGTGCCCGACGGGGGTGGTGCACCACCTCGTGGAAGAAGGATTGGACCCCGTGAGAGACGCGCAGGGACGAGGCGTCGTAGCCGAGTTCGCGCTTCGTCACGAGGTGTTGAACGTGAATACGCCGACGCACGTTAAAGAGGTCCCGCAGCGACCTCGGACTCTCGTTCTCCACGATCGCGTCGGGCACGTAGGCGAGCCGGCCACCGTGATCGACCACGGCCGCTTCCAGCATCACCTCGTCGCACCCCGACACACTCGGCACGTCGCCCAGGTACTGCTTGCGCACCATCACGAGTTCGCCGAGTTTGGGATTGCGAAGCGCCAATTCGTGGTGAATCTCCCAGAGAATTCGAGCCAATCGAGCCGCCACGGTGACCCGTCCCGCGCCGTCGCGGGGTCGAACCTGGGGGCCCGCCATCCCCACGCGGGGATCGGAGAGCAGCGCCGCTCCCAGTCGATCGATGCAGTCGGGCGCGGCGAAGACATCCGCCGAGACCACGACGCAGAAGTCGTGCGCGGCGAGGCTGAGAAAGTTAATGACACTGAAGATCTTGCCTCGTCGAGTGGGCTCGACGACCACCCGGATTCGGCTATCGGTCTCGGCCAGCTTGGTGCAGATGTCTTCGGTAGCGTCCGTCGACTCCGACACGATCACGATAATTTCGTCGACCGCGACGACCCGCTGATTCTGCTCCATGATGGCCCGTACGGCCGACTCCACGTGGGTCTCTTCGTTGTGGGCCATCACCCCCACGCTCACCGGAACGAGAGGGGCGGGAGAGTTCGTGGTGTCGCCGAGGCTCACCGGGTTGCTCCGGTCGATCGGCGTGTCAGACGCGGGCCCACCACGAGAACGACGGCCGTCGTTCCGAGGGCGGCCAACGGGCCACACGCCAAACCGAGCACGGTGTGCCACGCGAGCGCCACGAGAATCTGGGTAACGAGCGCGAGGCTCAGCGCCACCACGTAGAGGGGAGCCGGCTGACCCTTGGCCATGCCGATCCACGTTGTGAAGCCGGCGAGCGCCCACCCCATGGCCGAGGCGGCGAGTGGAATCATCAACCACCCCAGGTTGTGAACCCCTCGAGAAAAGTAGAGGTTGACCGTGATGGGGCCGAGCACGGCCACGACGACCGCGGCGAGAGAACCGAGTCCCACCACCATCCAGCGAGCGTGACGCAGGTAGCGACGGGCCGAAGGGTCAACCACGTGAGGAATAGCTGAGGAGGTGAGAGGACCGAGAATCAGCACCACCCCCGATGCGAGGAAGGCCGCCACCGAGAGACGGGCGACGCCGGTGGGGTCGAGAAACGCCTTGGCCAACCACACCGGTACGGCGAAGGGGGCGAAGAGGAGGGGGCCAATCAGGGTCTTCGCTAGCGTCTGCGAGGCGTCGGGAACCGTCGCGCCCGTGGCGCTCTCGGGTCGCGCCGATCCCCGGCGGCGAGCGATCTCCACCATCACCAGGGCGCCGAGCACGGTCACGACCAGGGACACCACCAGCGCCGACGTCACGGGTCGCCGGTGAGCGAGGGGCAAAAACGCCAGAATGCGCACGACGGCTTCCGTCGCCGCGACGAGGCCGAGCGACCACAGCCGTCCGTACGCCAGCAGCATGGCGTTGGGAACGGCCTGAGCGAAGGAGGCCACGGCCAGCGCAATGGCCAGCGCGACGTCGAGGGGTGAGTGGTAGTGCAGTCCCCACATCACGAGCGGAATTAACGCGAAACTCGGCACGCTCCACACGAGAATGCGTCGGGCCGACCCAAACGCGGACGCGAGAGAGCGACTCGCCACGATGCGTACCGTCAACACGTACTCCAGGCCCACCGAGGCGGTGGCCGCAACCGAACCCACGGTCAACAGTGGCGCCGCCGAAGAGTAGTTCAGTACTCCCGAGACGTGGAGGAAGATCAGCGAGAAGAGGGCGTTGACCGCCGACGCTAGTCCCCCGGCGAGGAGGAGAATGAAACCTTGTTCGAGACCTCGAAGAGAGTCGCGCGACACGCGTCGAGGAGTGCGAGTCGTCGGCGAAGTCCGGAGCGCGTCAGACGACATGGGCCGATTTTACTCCTGATTCGGGGGGCCTTTTGGTGGAAATCACCACATCGTCACCTGGCGGTAACACCACTCACCCGAATCCATCTCGACCACGCCCAGGTGGGCCGGCCGGCGCAGAGGGCTCCCACCTGAACCCACTGACCAGTAACCACCCCGCTGAGGCGTAGAGCGGCCGAAGAGGTGGTCATCGTCACCACTCGGGGCTCGCCTCTGGTGGCGAAAAAGTGCAGGGCGAACAGGTGGGCGAGGTCGGAGGCGTCCACCGCAACCTCGGGCGGCCAGGTGTCGGCGCCGAGTACGACCACCGCCCCCTTGCCGACCGGCAGTTGGCCGAGGGAGGCCTCAGTGGGGCTCGTGAACCCGAGGACTTCGCCACGACGATGAAGGAGGCGACTCGTGCGTATGGGAGTCACGATCTGGTGCTCTCGAATCTCGAGAGCACTGCCCCACAGCGAGGGCGTCAGGGCCACTCGCCCCGACAGCGACGGGTATCCGAAGATTCCCTTCGGTACGA
>JAKBAZ010000152.1 GCA_021826255.1 Actinomycetes bacterium | reverse complement strand
GGCGAGTCTCTCGGGGTCCGACAGCACGTCGACGAGCAGTCGGGCACCCCGGTCCGCGAGATCGCCGACGACGTCTTCCGCGTAACGCTCACCCACTTCAACTTCTTCACTCGCGTATACGGGGCCGGCGTCTAGTTCGGCTCGCACCGCCATGATTGTCACGCCGGTCGTCGTATCACCGGCGAGAATCGCTCGCTCCACTGGGGCAGCGCCCCGCCAGCGCGGTAACAGGGAGAAGTGAACGTTAACGAAGGTCAACCGCTCGAGAATCGAGGAGGCGATCAGTGCCCCGTAGGCCACCACGACGCCGAGGTCGGCCCCGACACTCAACACGTCCTCTACTTTCTCGGTGACGGCGAGGCCGTGATCGAGGGCGAACTGCTTGACCGGTGAGGGCGAGGTCTCCGCGCCCCGACCCCGCCGTCGATCCGGTTGGGAGACGACCAGCGCCACCTCGTGGCCGGCCTCCACCAGGGCTCGTAGCGCCGGCACCGCGGGCGAGGGTGTACCGAGGAAGACGAGGCGCACCCTACTCTCCGAGCAAGAGGTGCAGCCCGTCGTCGACCATCTCGTTAGAGAGTCGTACTTTTCTGAGCGCCCGCTTGGCCGCCCGACGTTGATCGTCGTCCAGGCGCTCGACCAACAGAATGCCGTTCAGGTGGTCCATCTCGTGTTGGAACACCCGTCCCTCGTACTCGTCCACCTCGAGGTCGATCTCGTTTCCGTCAAGGTCGAATCCCTTCAGGTGCACCGCGTTCGGTCGGGTAATCTCCCAACTCAGTCCCGGCACGGACAAACACCCCTCTTCGAACGTCCACTCCCCGTCACTCTCGACGATCTCGGGATTCACGACGACGAAGGGACCCTCACCAGCGTCGTAGACGAACAAGCGCTTCTGGATCCCGACCTGATTCGCGGCGAGACCCACTCCAGGGGCTCGGTACATCGTCTCGATCATGGCCTCGGCCAGGGCGGCCAATTTCCCGTCAATGTTCTCCACGGGTTGAGTCGCCTGATTAAGAACGGGGTCACCGTAGGTACGAATAGGGAGAATCGTCACGTCCTTCAGGCTAGTGTTCTCGACCTCTCACCACACCCGCACTCGTAGCGAGGTCGTAGGGCGAGGAAGTCGGCTAAGGGCCTCGGGAATCCGAGCCGGATCAGCGTGACGCACGACGACACCTCCCTCCACCTCGCGCCGGCGAAGTCCCGCCACGTCGAGATCAGCCGTCCACTGCGCTGCTCCGTCCCCCACGACGTAGGTCGGCGCCTCGTAGGGAGTCAAGCCGAGGAGTCGCGCTTCGTCTCGCTCGGCGTCGATCACCGGACGCACCAGGCCTGTCTCCAGCGCGCGTATCAGATCGTCGTGGCGACGAGTCTGAATGACGACGCCCTCGCCCTCACGGTGTCGGGGACCCACCAATCGTCCGGCCCGCGCGACGACCCCGAGGGCGCGGCTGCGCGCACCCTCGCGCGGAGCCAGGAGATACTGATCGAAATCGGCGAACACCACCACGGCGCATCGGCGAACTCGGTGCAGCGCCGCCTCGGTTCCCACCACAATGCGTTCGAGGGGGCCCTCCTTCGTCGACGCGGTCACCTCGCTCACCGGTTGGCTCGTCAACGCGGCCACGTCTCGCGCCAGTGTCGTCACCCCCGAGCGCACCGCCCGCAACGCCGTGGAACCGCAGGAACGACAGAAGACGGCGCGTCGCTCGTGAAACTCGAGGCAGGTCATGACCTCACCCACCCGAATTTCGGCCTGAGCGCAGACTGCGCATCGACACAGTTCTCGACAGGCCCGGCACGCGAAGAGGCGTCCTCCCCCGAGTCGCTGCAGGACCACGACGGCGGCCACCTCCTCGCTGCCCTCGAGGGCACGGCGCACCACCCCGAGAGCGTGACGATCGAGTACACCGTCGTGGGGATCACTTATTCGACGATCGACGACCTGGACGCGGGGCCACCACGAGGCGCTCTCGCGCCACCGCGGCTCTCCCACGAGAGCGAGATCGAGCGACGGGGCGCTCGAGGTCATCCACCACGGAGAGTTGTCTCGTCTCGCCCGCTCGAGGGCCACCTGGGGTGCCCACCACGTCGGCTGAGAGTCGCTCCGGTAGCTCTCGTCGTCGGCGTCGAGTACGACGACTCCCCCGACGCGAGAACACGGGGCGAGCGCCGCTCCGCGAGCCCCCACAATGACCGGCCACTCGGCTCGCTGCTTCGCCCACTCGTCGGGACCCGCGACCTCGACACCGTGGCGGCGCAGTCGTGCAGCCAGCCGAGTGGCGTACCCCTCAGAGGGCGCGAGAATAAGGCGGGGACCGTCCAGGGGAGCCGTCGCGACCCCGAGCACGAGGTCGAACGGATCCTCACAGGGACCAAAGACGACGAGTCCGGGTTCCATCAGTGCGGCCGAGCTCGCGAGGGTCGGCGCGCTCGTGCGCGCTGGCTCGGGAAGTTCTTTCACGAGACGCGCGGGACTCATCGAGGTGAGGACTCGACTCAGCGGACCGTACCAGCGCTGGGCCACGTAGCGCGCGAGGTCCACGCCCTGCGGCCCCGGACCGTAGCCCAACCACGCGGTCAGTGGTTTGGTCGCGACCGCGACGTCACCCTCGTCGATCACCCAGCCCCTCACCGATCGACCGTTCAGGTTCACCCGCACTCGGTCACCCACCCCGAGGGTCACACCCTCCGGTACGAGGTAGTCGAAGGCCTTATCGGCCAGCGCGGCGTTCTCGGTCAGGACGCGCGCGCAGAGCACTTAGAGGCTGAGAGCCCGCCGAAGGTCCTCGGCGCGAGAGGTGTCCTCCCACGTAAAGCCCTCGCTCGTGCGCCCGAAGTGGCCGTAGGCCGCGGTGCGTCGATAGACCGGACGACGCAGATCGAGGTCTCGAATGATGGCCGCGGGTCGCAGGTCGAAGATCTCGTCGACGGCCTTGGCGATCTGCGCCTGGTCCACGCGCTCGGTGCCGAAGGTCTCGACCAGCACCGAGACCGGGCGGGCCATGCCGATGGCGTAGGCCACTTGAATCTCGCAGCGCTCGGCCGCTCCGGCGGCGACGACGTTCTTCGCCACCCAACGGGCCGCGTAGGCCGCCGAACGGTCAACCTTCGACGGGTCCTTACCCGAGAACGCCCCTCCACCGTGGCGCGCCATGCCCCCGTAGGAGTCGACGATGATCTTTCGCCCCGTCAGTCCGGCGTCGGCGTGGGGTCCACCAATGACGAAGTTCCCCGAGGGGTTCACGAAGACCCGCATGGAGGAGGAGTCGAGATCTTCGGGCACCATGGGCCGGATGACGTGCTCGAGAATGTCGCGATGAATCACCGAGTCCGCCTGACCCTCGGCGTGCTGAGTTGACACCAGCACAGTGTCGATGCCGACCGGACGATCGCCCTCGTAGACCACCGTCACCTGGGTCTTACCGTCGGGGCCGAGGTAGGGAATCACACCACTGCGACGCACCTGGGAGAGTCGCTGGGACAAACGGTGGGCGAGCCAGATCGGGGTGGGCATCAAGTCCGCGTTGTCGTTGCAGGCGTACCCGAACATCATGCCCTGGTCCCCCGCACCTTGGGCGTTCAGGACATCTTCGCCATCTTGACCACTACGGACCTCGGCCGACGTGTCGACTCCACCGGCGATGTCGGGACTCTGGCGCCCCACCGCCACGAGCACCGCGCAGGTCGCGCCGTCGAGGCCCTTCGAGGTGCTGTCGTAGCCGATA
>JAKBAZ010000151.1 GCA_021826255.1 Actinomycetes bacterium | reverse complement strand
GCCCCGAATTCGAGGAGCGATTGCACTTCTCGCGCAAGATCCCCGACCGCCAGCTTCGCGTCCACTTCGAGGACGCGATGGTTATCGACTCAGAGTTGGCGACTATCGGATTATCTACACGATCGATAGTGGAGTGCTACTCATCGTGGTCGTTACCATCGGTCATCGTCGGGGGGCCTATCAATAGCCAGGCCACGTCGTCACTCGCCAGTCGGAGAATGTGCAGGTCGGCCCATCGACACCAGTGTGTACACCACGACGTCGATGGTGGTGCGGGCCGGGCCCGGTCAGACACTCCCTGGAACGTTGTGGGAGTGACCGTCGGTGCCGATGCAGGGACACCCCCACGGGCGAAACCGGGCTCTGGGCGTCGCTCCACTCGAACGACGCCTATCGCTTGATTGACTTTCTAGTCAACGGATTCGGGTTCATCCCTACGGTGGTGGTTGGTGACGAGTCGGTAGTTCATCACGCGGAGTTACTGTAGCCCCGAGGTGGTGGCCTGATGCTCGGCGCCACCCAGGGATGTCGTCGCCCCGGGGCCGCTCTCCCTCGCCCCCGGAACCTTCTGATGTTGTCTCGTCACTGAGGGCACCGATGCGCTGTGTCGTCGCCCACTCGACGCCGACGCCGTAACCCACAACGAACCTCACGGCACCGATGTCGGTTCCCGGCAGGCGGTCGTTCAGGACGTCGAGGGCAACCAGTGGTCGCTCGGTACCTACCGCGGAGCGAGTCACCCGCCACGGCCGACGGTCGCAGAGTGACGGGGTCGTCGGGTCACTCGTCGTCGCAGCTCGGTACAAGCACGACCTCGATTCACAGTGCAACGACCGTCACACGCTCTTGCTACACCTTTCTCCCGGGTGAGGAGGAATCGATGCCGGATCAGAACCAGTGTGGTGTGCTCGAGAGAGGGGAGCGTTCGTCCGAGTCCGCACTCCCTCCCGCGACGTTAGGTTTCTCGTCAGTCACCGCGCTGTCGGGAGCACTCGTCGTGATCAGTTGCTTTCTTCCCTACGTCGCGGTGGGCGTCGGGCCCGAGTCGGTCTCCCTCTCCCTGTTCACCGCCCCAGCGGGCACGTTCGTCCCGTGGGGTGCCGTCATGGTGTGGTCGAGCGGAGTGCTGTTAGTCATCAGCGCCCTGCGGTCTACCTGGAAGCCCTCTCCACGGCGTCACGTGGGCGCTCGTCTCTACGCCACCTACGCCGTTCTCTTCCCACTGACCAATCCGACCGGGCTCCCGAGTTCTCTCCGAGGACACCTGGCCGCGGGGGCCTTCGTGGGTGTGACGGGAGTCACTCTGGCGTGGACGGCGTACTTCGCGGGAACTCGCCCGTGGTGGCGCTCACCCCAGTGGGTTCGTCGATGGAGGGCCATCCTTCTCGTCGACGAGGGGTCGGACTCGTCGACGTGATCAGATCTCTCAGACTGAGGGCCATCGCGAGCGGTAAGAGGATCAGTTGAAACCACCACACCCGCTCGTCGTGCCCCACAGTGGCGGGTAGTCGGAACAGTCCGTTGTCGAGTCCCGTGTTGAGAACGAGCAGAGCCGCCCACACGACGACTCCCACCTCGAGGCGTCGTCTCACCACACCGGTGAGGGTCCAACAGGTGAGGATGGCGAGCCCGTAGTAACCCCACAGATTCTCTTCGAACACGAGCCGAGCGGTGAAGACGACCTCGAAGGCCCCGAGGAGACCGAGGGCCGAGAGGGGTCGTCGTCGGAGCCACAGGAGGAGGAGTGCCGTCGCGAGGAGTGGGCCCGCGCGAGATATCCACAGTGCGGACGATCCGGCGAGGTGGAGTTGGGCCATCCACGTTCCCCAGGCCGGATTATCCGTCAGGCCGGTTCCCACCAGAGTGACCGAGAGTATTCGGGGCCCACTCCAGAGTACGAGAGGGACCTCGAGCACAAGGGCACACATCAGCGATCCGAGGGCCGCTCGCCGAACGGCGCGGGCGTGAGGAAGCGCCGACGCAATCACGAGGAGGGCGAGCACCACGTTCTGCTGGCTAGCGAAGGCCAGAACACCGATGAACCCCACGGCGACGTAGTGCGCTCGACGTAGTGCGCCGGCGCAGGCCAGGAGGAGTCCGAGGGCCAGGAGGTCTTCGGGGTGGTAGTAGTCGGTGAAGGCGAACACGGCTCCCGGCGAGAGGGCGAGGGCCCCGAGCAGTAGCCACTCCGAACGGGTGTGGGACCCCGCCGTCGTCCGAAGAAAACTGAGCGCTCCGAGGGCCAGGACGGGCCAGGTGACGAGACCAACGTTGAGTTCCTGGTTACCGAGGGGCACCGTGGTGACCCACGTGAACGCGCCGCTGTAGGCGTTGGCGCAGTGGTGGGCCGCGAGGTGGGCCGGAAAGGGCGAACTTCGTCCGAGCCGGAGTACCCATTGGAGGAGTGCGTCGAGAAGTGGAAACACCGGTCCGGACAGGGGATAGGTGCTCGCCCCGGCGGGGGTGACGAGGGCGCACGCACCGAGTCCGTGCGCCCACAGGGTGGCCGTCGGCAGAACCGTGCCGGAGTCGGACGAGTTGATACCCCAGGTGTGCTCGACGAGGAGGATGAACACGACGAACGACACAACGAAGACCGCTCCCGTCGCGCCCGCGCTCACTGGTCGAAGGGCCCAGGAAACGCGGTTCGTGGAGCCTTCGCGCCCGTTCACTCGTGACCTCCGGTCAGCCTCACGTGAGCGCGACCGTCCCTCGATCGAGTGCGCGCCCAGAGCGGCTGCGCGCTGAGGAGGAGAGCGGCGGGGAGCAGCAGCAGTTGCCAGACCCATACGGGAAGGGTGTCGAGGTGGAGAGAGTCGATGACGGGTGTCGTCGCGGTCCAGGGTACGACGCTCACGATCAACGACCAGATCCACGGGCCCACCCGGCGGCGGCGGTGGAGTAGGTCGCTCAGAATCCAGCAGGTGACGAGACCGACCGAGTAGTAGCTCCAGAGATTCTCCTCGAGGGCGAGGCGGAGGGCGAAGGTGCAGGCCACGAGGTCGAGCACCACGGGGGGAGTCGGGGCGCCGTGGCGATCCCACCACCACCAGAGCCCGAGAACGCCGAGGACGAGGGGTCCCGCCCGGGAGATCACGAGAGCGTGCCCCCCGTAGATACCGAACTGACCCATCCAGGTCGAGTAGACGGGGTTGTCGTTCAGTCCGGTGCCGGTGACGACGGCGTGGACCGCACCCGGACCACTGAGGACTGCGAGGGGTGTCACCACGAGAACCGCCGTCACGAGGGCCCCCGTGAGGAGTTTCCAGCACGCCCGAGGGGTGGGCACCATCAAGAGCAGCACCAGGAGAGCGAGGGCGACGTTCTGCTGGCTCAAAAACGCGAGGGCTCCGAGCACCCCGGCCAGCTCGAACCGTCGAGACTCCAGGGCGGCGAGAGCGCCGAGAAACGCCGCCAGGGCGAGGACGTCTTGGGGGTGGTAGTACTCGAGAAAAGGAAGGGAGTAGACGGGCCAGAGACTGAAGACGGCGACGACCATCCAGTCGAGCGAGCTCGCTCCCGCCCGGCGAACACGGACGAGCCAGACTCCCGCCGCCGCGAGAAGGGGCCACACCACGGTGCCGAGCCAGAGAGTGCGGCGCGCGATACCCGTTCCACTCAACCACGAGTTGAGGGCGGCGTAGTCGTGATGACACCCGTCGAGCGCGACGAGTCCGCCGGGGTAAGGGTGAGAGAAACCGACTCGGGTGACCCACTGGAGCCCCGTCTCGAGGAGGGTGAACAGGGGGGCGCTC
>JAKBAZ010000150.1 GCA_021826255.1 Actinomycetes bacterium | reverse complement strand
GAACCTCATCGCCGAAGAACGAGACCCGTAGCGCCTCGGCGGTGTAGGCCGGTTGGATCTCGAGGGTGTCGCCCTTCACTCGGAACGTACCGCGTTCGACGACGAGGTCATTCCGTGAGTACTGCATCTCGACCAGGCGTCGCAGGAGAGAGCGCTGCTCCATCCGTGATCCGACCTCGATACGAATCATCCGCTCGCGATACTCGAGGGGAGATCCGAGCCCGTAGATGCACGACACCGAGGCCACAACCACCGTGTCTCGGTGGGTGAGAAGTGAGGAGGTCGCCGCGTGACGAAGACGGTCGATCTCCTCGTTGATGGCGGAGTCCTTCTCAATGTAGGTATCCGTACGAGGAATGTACGCTTCGGGCTGGTAGTAGTCGTAGTAAGAGACGAAGAACTCGACCCGGTTAGTCGGCAACATCTCGCGTAACTCCGAGGCGAGTTGGGCGGCCAACGACTTATTGGGTTCGATAATGAGGGTGGGACGTTGCACCCGCTCGACCAGCCACGCGATGGTGGCGGTTTTTCCCGAGCCGGTTATTCCCTCGAGGGTCTGAAACCGGAGACCGTCTTCGACACCCTGGGAGAGAGTCTCGATGGCCCGTGGTTGGTCGCCGGAGGGCGAAAACGGTGACTCGACTTTGAAGAGGCTCACACGATCCCCCACGCGGCGAGTCGCTCGTCCACGCGCGACCTGAGCTCCTCGGGGCTCCCCGAATTATCAATGACAAAATCCGCGAGGCGCCGTCGTTCTTCATTACTCATTTGAGCCCTCACTCTCGCCCGAGCGTCGGACTCGGACATCGAACGCCCGGTGATCAGTCGGCGAACGGCCTCTTCGGGATCGACCTCAAGGATCCACACCTCGTCGAGGGCGAGGTCGGTTCGGTGTTCGGAACGCAAGAGAGGGATCGCGACGAACGCCGCCGGAACGTCAGTCGAGTGAGAGTCGAGAAACTCGCGGAGCACGCGACCGACGGAGGGATGGACAATCGAGTTGATTCGACGACGCGCTGCGGGGTCAGAAAAAATCACCGACGCCACGAACTTGCGATCGTAGGTCCCCGACGGCGTCAAGATCGCCGTACCGAAGGCGTCGACGAGAGCCTCGAGAAGAGGGGTACCTGGTTGGAGTAGATCGCGAACCACGGCGTCCGCGTCGAGAACCGGGAATCCTCGCTGGCGCAATATGGCCTCGAGAGTGGACTTTCCCGATCCAATACCTCCGCCTAGTCCAATTCGCCTCACCGCCCCAGGCTAATGACCAGTAGTGACAACGAAGCCCCGCCCATAACGTGGGCGGGGCTTCGCAGGCTTAGCGGAGTTCCAACTACTCAGCGGACTCCGTACTACCCTCGGACTCAGCCTCCGGAGCGCGCTGCGCTTCCGTGGCGTACTCGGCCCACGCGGCCTGCGCCTCGGTCTCGGGAGTGAAGTCGCCGTAGTCGAAGTTGCCGATGTAGTTTCCCTCGGCGTCGTAGGCGTGGGAACCGAAGGCGTCACGGTACTCTGCGGAGACCTCGCCACCCTCGGCGGCCTGCTTAATCGACAACGAGATGCGTCGACGAGCGGTGTCGAGTTCGATGATCTTGACCCAGAGTTCCTCGCCGGCCTGAACGACCTGTTCCGGGGCTTCGACGTGGTGAGCAGCCATCTCCGAGATGTGAACCAGTCCCTCGATGCCGTCGCCGACTTGAACGAAGGCTCCGAAGGGAACCAGCTTGGTGACTCGTCCGTAGACGAGCTGGTCGACGGCGTGAGAGTCGGCGAACACTTGCCAGGGATCGGACTGGGTGGCCTTGAGCGACAGTGAGATTCGCTCCTTGGAGAAGTCCACGTCGAGGACTTCGACGTCGACCTCTTGCCCCACCTGAACCACCTGCGACGGGTGGTCGATGTGCTTCCAGGAGAGTTCCGACACGTGAATGAGACCATCCATTCCGCCGAGGTCCACGAACGCACCAAAGTTCACCACCGACGAGATCACTCCGTGGCGACGCTCACCGGGCTTCAGGTTGTTGAGGAAGTCTCCGCGCTGTTCCTTCTGGGTCTCCTCCAGCCACGCGCGCCGCGAGAGCACGACGTTGTTGCGGTTGCGGTCCAGCTCGATGATCTTGGCCTCGACCGTCTTTCCGATGTAGGGCTGGAGCTCTCGCACCCTGCGAAGTTCCACGAGTGAGGCGGGGAGGAATCCACGGAGTCCGATGTCGACGATGAGACCACCCTTGACGACCTCGATGACGACACCCTTAACGACCTCGTTGCGATTCTTCAGTTCCTCAATTGTCGCCCAGGCCTTTTCGTACTGAGCGCGCTTCTTCGACAGGACGAGACGGCCCTCCTTGTCCTCTTTTTGGAGTACGAGGCACTCGACGCGCTCACCGAGGGACACGATTTCGGCGGGGTCAACGTCGTTGCGGATGGAGAGCTCCCGAGCGGGGATGACACCCTCAGATTTGAAGCCGATGTCCAACAGAACCTCGTCGTGATCAATTTTCACGACAGTTCCACTGACCAGATCACCGTCTTCGAACTCCAAGACGGAGGTTCCCACAAGATCATTGAGATCGGTACCGACCAGGTTGTCTTCGGTAACCGTACGGGGGATGTAGTTCCCCTCAGAGTCAAAGGTGCCCATAGGCACCGAGGACAGGAGGCTTGACGTCTCCGACACAGTAACTACTTTCGTTGGCCGCACCGGGACCTGACTCGACAGTACGACTGGCCCACCGGCGCCGGACCAGGGAGCCAGCCTATCAAAGGCGCCCAGAGGGCCCTAGCCCTTGGCGTCCGCCCAGGTCACGCCCCATCCGAGGGAGATTTCGAGTGGCACTCGCAGATCGACCGCTCCGGTGAGCGATTCGCGCACGACCTCCGCAACGACGTCGTGCTCAGACGGCGGGGCTTCGACAATCACTTCGTCGTGGACTTGGAGAACCAGGCGGGCACTCAACTCTCGCTCGGTCAGCCGGTGGTCAAGACGCACGAGGGCCGATTTGAACACGTCGGCCGCGAGTCCTTGAATACCCGCGTTCACCGCTTGGCGTTCGGCGGCCGCTCGGGCCGGTCCCGAGGCGGTCATCAGATCGGGAAAGGGACGAATGCGACCGAACTCGGTTCGCGAGTAACCCGTCGCTCGTACCTCCGCGAGGGTGTGGTCAACGTAGGCGCGAAGTCGGGGAAAACCCTCGAAATACTGGTCAATAATCTCTCGCGCCTCCCCCACCGAGATGCGGAGCCGTTGGGAGAGCCCGAACGCTTCCATCCCGTAGGCCAGTCCGTAACTGACCGCCTTAGCGCGTTCACGCTGCTCGTGGCTCACGTCATCCTCGCCTACGTGGAACACCCGAGCCGCGATGGCGCGGTGAACGTCGACCCCGGTGGTGAACGCCGCCATCAATCCCTCGTCGTGAGCGAGGTGAGCGAGAATGCGAAGCTCGATTTGGTTGTAGTCGGCGACGCAGAACTCCCAACCTTCCCGGGGAACGAAGGCGTAACGCAGACGCCGCCCCTCGAGACTGCGCGTCGGGATGTTGTGCAGGTTCGGCTCGTCAGAACTCAATCGACCCGTTCGAGCGACGGTCTGGTGAAAGCGGGCGTGAATTCGCCCGTCCGGTCCGACCGCGTCGATGAGGGGCGCACCGTAGGTACTGCGCAACTTCTCAATCTCTCGATAACGGAGAAGAGCGTCAACTATCGGGTGCGATCCGCGAAGCCCCTCGAGAGTCGCGGCGTCAGTGGAGTAGCCCGTTTTGGTCTTTTTGCCCCTCGCGAGGCCGAG
>JAKBAZ010000149.1 GCA_021826255.1 Actinomycetes bacterium | reverse complement strand
GAAGGCGACCTCGAATATCTGCTCGAATCAGACGTTGATGGCCATCACGGCCTCGATTCAGTTGAGTTACCTCGGACCTGAGGGCCTCTACGAGGTGGCGGCCCGCTCGGCGTCGGGAGCACACTACTTAGCTGATCGAGTGTCCGAGATTGACGGGGTGTCGCTCGTCTCCGCGGGCCCCTTCCTGCACGAGTTCGCCCTCCGGGTGCCGTCATCGGCGTCCGAGGTGGTGTCGTCGATGGCCGCCGAGGGCCTCCTCGCGGGAGTCGCCCTCGACGCCCTCTCCGACGGGGAGTCGTGCGGGGTGGAGAGTCCCGAGAACGTTCTCCTGGTGGCCGTGACCGAGCGGCGGACGAAGGACGAGTTGGATCGTTACGTTGACGTGTTGAGGAAGGTTGTCGCATGAGTCACCCCGGAGGACGCGCCGCGTCCGCTCCCCTCATGGGTCGCGAGGTTGAACCCACTATCTTCGAACTCTCTTCGCCGGGTCGCCGGGCGTATCAACTGAGAACGACGGGTGTCGCTCCGCTCGACCTCTCGTCGGTCGTCCCCGCGTCGTTCTTACGCACCGAGCCCGTGGACCTGCCCGAGGTGTCAGAGAGAGATCTCGTGGGACACGTGACCCGCTTGAGTCACCGGCAGTTCTCCGTCGACCTGGGTTTCTACCCTCTTGGTTCGTGCACCATGAAGTACAACCCGAAGTTTGCCGATTGGGTCACCTCACTCGAAGGTTTGAACTCGGTGCACCCGGGCGTTCCCGCGGAGTTATGCCAGGGTTGGCTCGAACTCATGGTGAGCCTCGAGGAGCGTCTCTGCGCGGTGACCGGTATGGCCGCCGCGACATTGCAACCCTCGGCCGGGGCGGCGGGCGAACTCACCGGACTGCTCTTGATGCGCGCGTACCACGAGTCTCGGGGCGACCAGCGTCGCCGGGTGCTCATTCCCGATTCGGCCCACGGGACGAATCCGGCGTCGGTCACGCTCGGAGGCTATGAGGTCACCACGATTCCGTCGGGACCCGACGGGCTCGTGGACGTCGCGGCGCTCAAGGCGGCTCTCGGTGAGGACGTGGCGGGAATTATGCTCACCAATCCCAACACGGTGGGTCTCTTTGAGGAAGACATCATCGACATCGCCGAGGCCGTCCACGGCGTCGGAGGGCTGCTCTACTACGACGGGGCGAATTTGAACGCCATTTTGGGTGTCGTGCGTCCGGGCGACATGGGTTTCGACATCGTTCACATGAACCTGCACAAAACGTTCGCCACTCCCCACGGCGGGGGCGGTCCGGGGGCCGGTCCGGTGGCCGTTGCCGAGCGGGTGGCCCCGTTCCTTCCGGGACCAAAGGCCGCCCGCGAGGGTGATCACTTCGTCTGGCGCACCCCGGAGCACTCCATCGGTCGCGTTCACGGGTGGCACGGAAACGCCCTGGTGCTGGCGCGCGCCCTGGCGTACATCGAAGTTCACGGTGGTGACGGCCTACGCCGAGTGGCGGAGAATGCGGTACTGAACGCTCGCTATCTCCAGCGCCGCCTGGCCGCCACCTTGCCACCGGCCTACGGGGGGCCGTGCATGCACGAGTGTGTCCTCAGCGCGAAGGAGTTGAAGAACGAGACGGGTGTGCGGGGACTCGACGTCGCCAAGGCGCTCCTCGAGCACGGCTTCCACGCCCCGACCGTCTACTTCCCGCTCATTGTCGAAGAGGCTCTGATGTTCGAGCCCACCGAAACGGAGAGTCGCGACACGCTCGACGCGCTAGTCGACGCGCTCGTCTCGATCGCTGACGAATCTCGTCGCGACCCCGACGCCGTTCGCAGTGCCCCTCGTTCGACCCCCGTGGGGCGCCTCGACGAGGCCCGGGCGGCTCGCCAGTTGGTGAGTACGGAGGACGCGGCCTCGCGCTAGGCGCGAGACGTCGGGACTTTGGACCCGTTGGGCTCGTCGGGGGTTCCGCCATACTGGTAGTACCCCGGGAGGGTATTTAGTCCGGGGGGTGGAGGTGGAAGATGCAGTCTCCGGGATACGTTGAGGACAAGGATCGATTGCACGCGCGTCTGCGCCGAATCGAGGGTCAAGTCCAAGGTCTCTCGCGGATGATCGAGTCGGACCGGTACTGTATCGACATCCTCGCTCAGATTTCGGCGGTGACTCGCGCCCTCCAGGGAGTCGCACTCGAACTACTTGACGACCACCTCGCCCACTGCGTGGTCGGAGAGAATCGGGGAACGATGCCCTTAGAGGACCGGCTGGCCGAGGCCAGTGCCGCCATCGCTCGCCTGGTGCGTTCGTGATCGCTCTTGTGACGTGGGTGTCGGGACTCCTGCACGGAGTTCGCGAGTCCTTCGCCATGTTCTGGGCCACGTGGTGGGCCCTCGTTCTCGGGTTTTCCCTCTCGGGGATGGTTCAGGCCTTCGTGCCGCGATCCACCATGAGCGCTCTGCTCGGACGCCCAAACCTCGGATCGGTGCTGCGCGCGACCGGACTCGGAGCGGCGTCGTCGAGTTGTTCCTACGCGGCCTCGGCGATGTCGCGCTCCCTCGTGGCTCGCGGGGCCGACTTCACGACGGCCATGGTGTTTCTGTTCGCCTCGACCAATCTCGTCATCGAACTCGGAATCGTTCTCGTGGTGCTCGTCGGCTGGACCTTCATGGCCGCCGAGTTCGTGGGCGGACTGTTGATGGTGTTACTTCTGAGCCTGGTCGGATCGCGAGCGTTCTCGGCGAGATTTGAACGAAGAGTGCGAGAACACCTCGGAAGCGAAGAACTCACGAGCGATCCCGGTGTCACTGAACGCCCGTGGCGTCACCTCGCAGGGTGGATTGACGCGGCGACCTACGCGGTGGCCGATATCACGATGCTTCGACGAGAGCTCCTCATCGGTTACGGCGTGGCCGGTTTTCTCGCGGCCTTGGTGCCGAGTCACTGGTGGGCCGACGTCTTCTTCGTTCACCACGGTGCGTGGTCCGTACTCGAGAACGCGCTTGTGGGTCCCATCATTGCGGTCATCAGTTGGGTGTGTTCGGTGGGTAACGTCCCCCTCGCCGCCGCCCTGTGGGCGGGGGGAATCTCCTTTGGTGGGGTGATCGGGTTTATCTTCGCCGACCTCATCTCCATGCCCCTCATCCTCGTCTACCGAAGGTTCTTTGGCTGGCGAGTCGCGCTCACGATGGCGGGCGTGTTCTACGTCGTCATGGTCGGCGCCGCACTCGCCACCCAGGGCCTCTTCGCCCTCGCGCACCTCACACCCGCCCACACGACGGTGTTGAGCACTCGACCGGTCCTCGGCGTGTTCGACAACGTGGTGAACAGCGTCGCCCTCGTGATGGCCGTCGCGGGTTGGTGGCTCTCTCGACACCGGGCGCGCTTTGGTGCGGGTCAGGGCTACGCCATCGACCCGGTGTGCGGAATGCAGGTTCGTACGAGTGACGCTCCAGCGCGCACCACTCTGGACGACGTGACGTACTACTTCTGTGCACCGCGCTGTCTCAGCCGGTTCCTCGTCGAACACGATCCCGGCGCCGCAGCCCTGGACGCGCAGCAGTCCGCCACATCCACCGAACACGCCCTCGACCCGGTCTGTGGAATGACGGTGGATCCCGCCTCGGCGAGCGCGTCGCGAGTGTTCGAGTCGCACTCGGTGTACTTCTGCTCACCCTCGTGCGCGGAGCACTTCGACGCCAGTCCCGGGCAGTATCTTGACTCCTCCACGTCACTCGAGGACCCCGTCTGTCATATGCGAGTCGACCCTCGGGCATCGGAGGGTCCCGTCGCGCACCACGGCGTGGACTACTGGTTCTGTGGT
>JAKBAZ010000007.1 GCA_021826255.1 Actinomycetes bacterium | reverse complement strand
GAATATGGTGAATCGAATGCGTCGACGCGTCATCGAACTCGACCACGGCCAGGTCGTGCGCGACCAGGTGCGCGGGGTGTACGGCGTACCCGAGGGGGCTCTCTAATGGCGAACTACCTTCGTTACGCTCTGCGAGAGACCTTGACCAATCTCTGGCGCAATCGCATGATGACGATTGCCGCAGTTCTCACCGTGGCGGTCTCGCTCTCGCTCGTCGGTTCCGCGCTTCTTTTGCGCCAGAGCGCCGCCCAGGCGTCGGCGTCGTGGCAGCAGGGCACTCGGGTGACTCTCTGGATGTCGCCGACCGCGACGTCCGGGGAGATCAACACCGTGCGCACCCAGTTGCACCAACTGCCGATTGTCAAGACCTGCGTCTATCGCACCCAGTACCAGGACTACCTTGAAGCCAAGTCGGTGCTGCCGGCCTCGGAGTGGACCATTCTCAAGCCGACGGACGTCCCCTCCTCGTTCCGTTGCACCCCGACCATTCCCACTGACGCGTTCACGATTCAGTCGACGTTTCAACACGAGCCGGGTGTCTATATGGTGACCGCCCCCGAGCAGCAGATACGTCAGATGAACCACACGATTCGCATCGTTCAAGTGGTCTTCATCGTGCTGGCTATTGTCCTCATGATTTCGGCGACCGTGTTGATTTTGAACACCATCCGAATGGCCATCTTTTCTCGGCGCCGAGAGGTCTCGGTGATGAAGCTGGTGGGAGCGACTAACTGGTTCATCCGTATCCCCTACATCACGGAGGGATTCGTGCAGGGGCTCCTCGGCTCGGCCGTCGCGATGGGGGCAGTCTGGGCGCTCAAAACCTGGTACCCACTCCACAACGAGTTCACCATCGGGAACTCTGCCCTCTGGGGGACGAACACCGTGGTGCTCTTGGTGGGAGTGTTCGTCGGATCGGTGGGTTCGGGAATCGCCATTCGACGCTTCCTCGACGTCTAGTCGAACGTCATCGGTACGGGCGTTTACTCGGGTGAAAACTCCATCGAGAGAGAGTTGACGCAGTAACGCAGGCCCGTCGCAGTGGGTCCGTCGTTGAACACGTGGCCCAAATGACCCCCGCAGGAGGCGCAGAGAATCTCGGTGCGTCGCATCCCGTGGGAGGTGTCGAGCCGCTCGATGATGCTGCCGGGTGAGCAGGCGTCGAAACTGGGCCACCCGCATCCGGAGTCAAACTTCTGGTCACTCGTAAAGAGGTGGGCTCCACAACCGGCGCACGTGAAGGAACCGGCCTCGTCGACGTGCAAGAGTTCCCCGGTAAAAGCTGGCTCGGTGGCGGCGTGACGGAGGATTTCGTAGCGCTCCAGGCTGAGACGTTGACGCCATTCGGTGTCGGGCAGGGTAACGGGAAAGTCCATGCAGAGGACTCTAGGGGCGTCGACGTGACGGCGTGCTCAGAGGTACCGGGGCGCGGGAGATTCGGGCCACCGGCGAGGAAACTCCGGTTGGTCGTGAAGGAATCGCTCAAAGGCGCCCGCGAGTCCCTCCGGGTCCAGGCCTAGTTCGCCCAGCAACGCGTCGGGGTGGTGGTGCTCGAGGTAGGCCCGGGGCACTCCGAGGATGCGCGTCGAGGGAAACGGCCGGCCCCGTTCTTGAGCGAGCGATCGAACGGCAGACACCATGAGGGTTCCCGCCCCGCCGTGGCGAGTTCCGTCCTCGAGGGTGATGATGCGCTCGTGCTCGAGGGCGTCGGCAATCATGTCGGGATCGGGGGGTAGGACGCGCACGTCGTAGAGAGTGATCCCCTCACTATCGGCGAAGTCCTTCAGTGCCTCGTAGGCGTTCACGGTCATCTTGCCCAACGCCAGCACGCAGAGCCGACCGTCACCGCGCTGGAGGCATCGCGCCTTCAGACCCTCTCCGACCTTCCCGTCGAGGGCTCGCGGCGCCGTTTTGGGGAATCGCAGGGCGCTCGGAGTGGAGAGTGCGAGAGCGCTGTGGAGCATGACCGGAACTTCGTCCGCGCTCGAGGGCGCGAAGATAGTCATGTGGGGAATCGCGAGGCAGAGCGCGACATCCAAGATGCCGTGGTGACTGGGCCCGTCGTCGCCGGTGATACCCGCTCGATCGAAGACGAAGACCACCGGAAGGTTGAGTAGCCCGACATCCAGGTTCGCCTGGTCGAACGCGCGCGAGAAGAAGGTGGAGTAGATCGCCACGACGGGTTTGAGCCCCCCCATGGCCATGCCGGCCGCCGCGGTCACGGCGTGTTGTTCGGCAATGCCCACGTCAAAGAACCGGTGGGGGAACTCCGCCTGAAAGGGTAGGAGTCCGGTCGGCCCGGCCATGGCGGCCGTGAGAGCCACGATGCGGTGGTCACGCCTCGCCTCCTTCATGACGGCGTCGGAGAACACCTGGGTAAACGACAGTGGCGGCACATCTTCGTCGTTGTACTTGGGCGGCAACTTGTAGTCGTGCATCCGCTGGTAGTCCGACGTCGCGGGTTCGTAGCCTCGCCCTTTTTCGGTCAAGCAGTGCACCACGATGGGGCCGTCCCACTCCTTCGCGGAACGAAGTACGGTCTCGAGGGCTTCGACGTCGTGACCGTCTACTGGACCGAGGTAGCGAACTCCGAGATTCTCGAAGAAGGTGTGAGGTGTCACCATCTCGCGAACTACCGAGGTGAACGAGTCGATGCCCCGGTAGGCGGTCTTACCGACCCAGGTGAGACGAGGAACCAAACGTCGGAGCCTCTCACGCCACGAGAGGTACGTCCGATTGATGCGCAGCGACGTCAAGGAGCGAGAGAGTCGCGAGATGGTCGGGGCGTAACTACGCCCGTTGTCGTTGAGAACAATGACGACGCGTTGGCCCGATACTCCCAAGTTGTTGAGTGCTTCGTAGGCCATACCGCCGGTGAGAGATCCGTCCCCGACGAGGGCGACGACGTGGCGCTGCCCACCGTGCCCGGCCAGTTCGTGGCGCGCTTCGAGTGCGACCGAGAGCCCGTGAGCGTAACTGAGCGCGGTGGAGGCGTGGGAGGACTCGATCCAGTCGTGTTGGGACTCTGAGCGACTGGGGTATCCCGAGAGACCACCTCGTTTGCGGAGCTGGCGAAACCCGTATCGACGACCGGTGAGGAGCTTGTGAACGTAGGCCTGATGCCCCGTGTCGAACAGCAGGGCGTCCTGGGGGGAGTGAAACACCCGGTGAAGCGCGAGAGTGATTTCGACGACACCCAAGTTGGACCCGAGGTGACCCCCGGAACTCGTCACCGACGAGATGATGAACTCCCGGATCTCTTGGGCCAACTGGCGAAGTTCGTCGTACGAGAGGGGCTCGAGGTCGGCGGGCGACTCAATCGAGGGCAAAATCACGCTGACTAGCCTACCCTTGAGCCCCTCTCGCGTGGGCGAGATATCGAACCGGCTAGTCCGAACTGGAGCTCGAGGTCGCGCGAGAATCGGTCTTGTAGAACCCGCTGCCCTTGAACGCGATCCCCACGCCCGAGAACACCTTGCGCAGGGGTCCCCCGCACTTCTCGCATGTCGTGAGGGGGGCATCGGAGAACTTTTGAACCACTTCGTGGACGTCGTGACACTGCTGGCACTCGTACTCGTAGGTAGGCATACCCTCCTCCTTTCACTCGCCAGTTTACTGGCGTTCCTCGTGGCGACGTCCGCTGGGTAGTGTGACGGGGTGGACCACTTCCACCAGTTTCGTCCGACCCCGCCCAGTGGATCCCTCGGTCTCGACCGAGGACCGTCCGAGGTGTCCGCGAGGCGAGCCCTGGCTCGAGGCCGCGTCACCATGCTGGCCACCACGACCGCTGCGGTAGCGTCCAATACCACGGCCAAGGGCGACGTCCTCGCCACCGCTCGAGTGGCCGGAATTCAGGCGGCGAAGCACGCTGCCTCGCTCATTCCCATGGCGCACCCGGTTCTCGTGGGCAACGTGTTCATTAACTTCACGATCGCTGACGACCACATCGACGTCGAAGCGTCGGTGGACACCGTGGATCGGACGGGTGTCGAGATGGAGGCCCTCACCGCCGTCAGCGTGGCGGCGCTCACCATCTACGACATGTGCAAATCGACCGACCGCACGATGACGATTTCGGACATCGCCCTGTGGGAGAAATCGGGGGGGCGCTCAGGAGCGTGGCGCCGAAGCGAGGCGGACTCGCCCACTTGAGAGCGTCTCGCTAGTCTGACCGAGTGACCGAGAGTTCTCCCGAACGTGCTGACGCCGCCCGAGAGCGCGTCGCTTCGCTGACGCTGCTCCTCATCCAAGCTCACGAGTCGGGTCGAGGCTTGACGCAGGACGAGATTGTGGACACGCTCGAAGTGGATGACCCTCGCCAGGGACACCGGGTGCGTGCCTATCAGGGCTCGGACGTAGCGGTACGTCAAAAGTTTGAAAGAGACAAGGCGCAGATTCGCGATAACGGACTACGACTTCGCAGTGTCCAGGGGGACGATCAGTTGTATCGATACTCCATCGATCCGGCCGATACCTTCGCTCCTCCCATTGACTTCACCCCGGAGGAGCGACGAGTGGTGGGTCTCGCCCTACGCTTTTGTGGATTCGGGGGCGACAGCGCGCTCGCCCTCTTCGACGGGGGCCCGCCGACTCCGGGGGGCCTGCCCTACTCGGCGTTCTACACGCCCGTCGTGCGGGCCATCGAGCGCCGAGTGCCTATCAGTTTTGACTACGTCAGTCGAGCCAAGGTGCGTCGTCGCCACGTGGAGCCACTCGTTATCCGAGTCATCGAGGGAGTGAGTTACCTGGTCGCCCGCGAGCACGACGAGTCAGGCTGGCGAGTGAAGGGGTACCGATTCTCGAGAATGCACTCGATGCCCGTCCTCGAAGACGGCACTGTCGAGGCCACGGCGGAAGATCGCCAGTGGGCCCGCGACTGGCGCCCCGAGTTCTCGAAGAGCGAGAAGCCGGTCGACGTGGTCGCCACGACCACTGCGGAATTCGCGCGAATTATTTCTCGTCTGTACCCCGGGGTCGAACTGGGGAGTGAAAAGAAGGGGCGCGTCGAGTTCGGGATGGTCTTCGCCGACCACTACCAGGCCCTTCGTTTCGTTCTTGAGGGGGCGGGACGGATTGAGTTGCGCTCACCGGACAGCTTGGTCAAAGCGCTGAAGGAGTGGCTGAAGTCAGTGAACACGATGGACGCCCCCGACGTCGCTGATATTCAGTTCCCGGTGGCGCCCAAGCGATCGTCTCTCGGGCACACCCTGGCGATGCTCTCAGCGATTCACAACGCCCCCGAGGGGCTGAAGATTTCGCAGTTGGCGGAACGCTTCGAGGTGAGTCCCGGCTACGTGAGGGACTTGATGGGGCGACTCGCGACCTTCGAAGTCTTCGATTCTTCCGCCGGTTTCGTCTATCCCGCCCGCATCATCAAAGAGTGCGAGGACTGGGATCACGAAGAGACCGATGACTCGACCTACCTCGTCACCTTTGAGCCGGGTGATGGCGACGCTCCCACTCTCACGTGGTCCAACCTCCTTGAACTCAATATCGCCCTACGGGAGGCGGCGACCTTCGTTCATGATCCGGCGCTGGAGTCAGCCACTCACAAAATCGATGACGTCGTGGGGGACATGGTCGAGGTGAGTGACCGGCCGCTGGACTCTCTGGCTGATCTCGTGGCCCAAGCGGCGACCGACGGCTACGCACTCAAAATCACCTACCTCGCGCCGAACTCCGACGATCTGGTGGAACGGACCGTGGAGCCGCGCGCACTGCAGTCTCTGAACGGGCACCTGTTCTTTCGCGCCTACTGTCACCTTCGAGAGGGTTGGCGGACGTTTCGGCTCGACCGCGTGGGTGACGTCCTAGCGGTGTCGCCTTCGTCTGGACCCTTGCCCGACGACCCCGAGCGAGAATGGTTGAGCGCTCGGGCGGAGGACGGAATGGAAGTCGTGGTGGTCGCCGATCTTCAGCGGAGGTACCTCTTTGAAACTCTTCCTCACGCCGACATCGCGCCACTCGGAGACGGGCGGGTGGCTGTTCGCTTTCGGGTCCTCGACTCGAGCTTCCTTGATCGACTGATGGTGATGGCGGGACCCGGGGCGCGGGTGGTGTCGTCCACCCTCGCTGACGCCGGTCGCGACTTGGCGTCACGCTGGCGACGCCAACTCTGACGCGACCGTTGCGGCCCGGGAGGGCCGATGATACGAGTCTTCGTTCGGCGGAATCCGAACCTGGAGTACCTCACGGGAGACCCCGCGAACGAACTGGATGGGCTGAGAGAGGGTCCCGCCGCGTGGCGGCCCGACACTGGAGGGCCGGCGGATGTTTCGCGAACGGCGGCGAGGCTTCGTCCGAGCGCCCGATCCCACGTGGTCGGGTACGACCTGGTAGTGGCGGCTCCTCGCCCCATCTCCATTGTGTTGGCCCTCGACGAGTCGCGCGCTCCCGGAGTGGTTCGCGCTCATCGAGACGCGGTCAGCGCTGCGTTTTCCTACCTGGATGAACGAGCCGCCGTCGTGAGAGATCGGCGGGGAGGTCGCGACGAGGAACTCGCCTCCAGTTGGCAAGATCCCGTGGGGTTTACTCACGGGGTGAATCGCCACGGAGAACCCCACCTCCACGATCACGTCGTCATTCCGGCCACGTCTCGCGGGGAGTCTCGGATGAACGATCCCCGCGCTCTCGGGGCCCACCTGGTTACGGCTGACGCTCTCTATCGGTCGACGTTGCGAGCCCGAGTTCGAGAGTTGACGGGGTACCGCGCCTGGCGTTCCCTTTCGGGACGCGAGGGTATCGAAGGGTTGGACGAGGGCTGGATGGCGCTGTGGGGCGGACACTGGAGCGAGCGAGGTGCGAAGCGGTACTGGAACCGGGACGAGATTGTTGAGCAGTGGCGACGTCAGGCGTCGCGAATGGAACATTTCGGAGAGATGGTGGCTCCACCGCACTACTCGGGAGTGCACCCCCATCTCTATCGAGCCTCGCTCTACGGGGAGCGCTGGCCGACTCGACGAGACATCGTGCGCGCACTCGCCGACGGAGCGGTCGAGGGACTCTCGGGTTCTCGCGTGGAGGCTCTCGCCGACGGCATTTTTCCCGAGTTCGCCTACGACCGTGGATTACACGAGCAGTCGATTCCCCTTCACGAGGCGTGGACGCGCGGACCGGCTCAGTCGCGAGAGCGGACCGTGAAGGTGGAGCCATCGCGCGTCAGCTCCTGGTCGCGAGAGGAACTCTCCCGTGGGGCGCGGGTGCGTGACAGTGAGTCCCTCCAGCGCGGGTCACGGTAGGCCGGAGTGAGGTGAATCCAGCGTGGCTCCTTGGTGGGTCCGAGCCCGAGGGCGAACCCGGCTCGTCCCCGGGCGACGTCGGCGCGACTCATCCGATCACGCTCTATCCATTGCTGGGACTGGCCGCGAGTGCGTCCCCGCGTACTCACTTGAGACGAAGGATTCATGACGAGCTCTCGTCCGGCGAGATGGTGAAGTGCGTCGAGCGTCTTCATGTCCGCGATGCCGGGAAGGACGACGGTCGTGGGAAAGAGGGAGAGAAAGCCTTCAGCACTTTCGCCCCAGCGAGCTCGAGCTTGCGAGAGATCTTGGAGGCACGCGAGCGTGAGTACTCCTTGACCACCACCCTCGGACACGATGGAGGCGAGACGAGGAAGTGGAGCCACGTTGGCCAACTCGTCGAGGGCTAGCAACAGACGAGCGCCTCGGTGGTGGTGCTGGTAGGTGTACTGAACAATCTCGTCGATGAAACCAGTCACGAGAGGAGCACTCACTCGTTGAACGTGACTCGGAGACACGACGTGAACTTGATGAGTGGATGTGACGAACGCCCCGAGATCGAGCAGTCCCTCGCGCGCACTGTCTCTCGCCGCCTCACTTCTCAAACCCTCGAAGAGACCCGCGGCGCTCGACCATATTCCCGAGAGCTCTCTCGAGTCGGTGCGAAGGACTCCGCGGAGAAGCGAGACAGAAGGGTGAAGGTCTCCGTATCGTTCGTGCAGGAACTCCACTGCGTCGTCGGCGATGCGACTTTCGACCCGAGTTACCGCTACCGCTAAAGACTCGTTCATCAGGGATGACGCGTGAAGTAGAGGGGCCACAAGCGCCCCGGCTCTTTCCACCCAGTGCGAGGAGCTCTGGGCGTGCCGTCCGTGCGTGGAGTCAACCAGAGTCCTCGTCACGACGACGGCATGGTCCCACTCTCGCGCGGCACGCAGCGGGGAGTAGCCCACTCGTCGAACTCCGGGTGGAGTGGGTACCGTGCCCGAAGGATCGAAGAGAAGCGTCTCGTGTGCTCGCGCTGACTCGGACATCGTTCGAACAACGTCATCCTTCGTTGATGTCGTTACGACGGCTCGAGAGGTCGTCAACAAGTTAGGAATGATGAGTGAACTTGTCTTGCCACTTCGACTCGGGCCCACCACCAAGGTGGATCGCTCGGGTCCACTCGTGACGTCACCACGAGCCCCGCGTCCGAGATACACACCGATGTCCGTCATCACTCACAACGGTCACGAACAAAATGTGTCGATGAATGCTTGACACTTCAACGTTGAGGCACTGAACTTAAGGAGTCATTACATGACGGTGTCGTAGATGCAGTGACGTCTGCGTCGACGTCATGAGTGATCGCGTTCTGCGAGTGAGCGGTGCACCGTTGTGACAACGGGACGCTGTTGAGTCGAGTGCGCGGGTGTCACCCGGTTCCTCCCCAGGTCGTCAGAGTGGCGATTCACGAGGTCCGTGAGTGACCAACGTGATACCCAAGGAGGGAAAGTGGCAACAGCCGCGAAGAAGGCCGCGCCGGCCAAGAAGGCTGCAGTAAAGAAGGCCGCGCCGGCGAAGAAGGCTGCCGCGAAGAAGGCCGCGCCGGCGAAGAAGGCTGCCGCGAAGAAGGCCGTCGCTAAGAAGGCCCCGGCGAAGAAGGCCGTCGCTAAGAAGGCCCCGGCGAAGAAGGCCGTCGCTAAGAAGGCCGTGGCTAAGAAGGCCCCGGCGAAGAAGGCCCCGGCGAAGAAGGCCGTCGCTAAGAAGGCCCCGGCGAAGAAGGCCGCAGCGAAGTAGTTTCGCCGCGCGTCGCGAAGTTCGTCGAGAGGGGGGTCGAAAGACCCCCCTCTCGACGCGTGACGTCGAGATCGGAACGAGTGTCGATGTCGAAAGACCACGGCGTATCCTCTCGCCACGACATTGAGTAACCGCCGCTAAGGGCTTGATCTCGGTGTCGAAGAGCCGAGCCGTCGCCGTAACAGAAAGTGAACGGTACGTCGTCTCGAAGGGCGAGCACGTTCGTACCTCGTCCGTGGTGGTCCGGAACGATGGTGACGGCAGCCTCTGGTTGAAAGTCGCCGAGACCGTCGGGTCGAGCAAGGTCGCCGTGGGCGATAACGAGGAATGTAGCTCGGTGGCGAAGTTCCTCTCGAGCAACAGTGAGGGCGTCATTGAGGCCGAGGGACTCTCGAAGCCAGATGGATGCGCCTCTCGCGAGAGCCCACTGTGCGACCACGGGATCCTCGCACACCACGACACAAGGTCGAGGAGCGCTGGCGCGAATGACACCCTCGGCGAGGCCCATCATGAGTCTCTCCGGATGTGGAACGCCCTCGGCGCGCAGTCGATTCTTGGAGAGTGGGAATGACTTCAGGGGGACCACCACGAGAACGTCGCTCACGTGCTGAGCCTACGGTCTCGGTACCATGAGCCGGTGAGGGGTTCGAGAGACGACGGAACTGAATTGGTTCGAGAGGCTCTGGGGACACACGGCGTGGTGGCGGGTTTAGACGAAGTGGGCCGCGGAGCTCTCGCGGGTCCCGTCGTTGTCGGAATCTCGAGCGTGGTGACCTGGACTTCGCCTCCCCCTGGACTGACCGACTCCAAACTTCTGAGTGCCCGCCAACGCGAAAGTCTGTGCGGTCCTCTCAGTCACTGGGTTCACGAGTGGGCGCTGGGTGCGGCGAGCGCGCGTGAAATTGACGAGGTCGGACTTCGGGCGGCCCTCGCACTCGCCTCATCGCGGGCCCTACGTCGACTCAAGAGTCCTCCCGAACTCGTGTTCATTGATGGCCCACTCGATCTTCTAGCCGGCTCACCACTGCCCCCAGAGCAAACTCCGGAGATTCGCTGCGTGGTCGGCGGAGATCGGACGGTTCCAGTGATTTCGGCGGCGTCGATTCTCGCCAAAGTAGTCCGAGATGCCGCCATGGTGGAGCTCGGCCGAGCGTTTCCGAACTTCCACTGGGCCCGTAACCGGGGCTACGGAACGGCCCATCACCGGGCGGTCCTGCGGGCCGAGGGGCCGAGCCCCTTTCACCGGCGCTCGTGGAATTTAGGCGGGATTGAGGCCCCTCGTCTCGACCTCGGGAGTACCGAGGAATTCGCCGGTGACCAGTAGACTCCTTACCTAATGTCCACTTTGCTCGAGGTCAAGAATCTCCAGGTCCAATTTGCGACCCGTAAGACGTTCGCCACCGCAGTCGACGACTTCTCCTTGACGATTGGAGCGGGCGAGAGTGTGGGCTTGGTGGGCGAGTCCGGGTGCGGTAAGACCACCACTGGACTGGCCATCATGCGCCTGCTTCCCAATAACGGGAAGGTGGTGGGTGGCGAGGTCCGGTTGAACGGTGTGGACTTGGCGTCACTCTCCGAGAAGGAGATGGAAAAGCAGCGGGGGCGAACTGTCGCCCTGATTCCCCAGGACCCCATGAGTTCGCTCAACCCGACGATGAAGATTGGTACCCAGATCGGTGAGGGACTGAGAATTCACGAGGGAGCGTCCGACGCCGAGGCTCGCAAGCGCGCTCTCGAAGTCCTCGAGATGGTAGAGATGCCTCGTCCCGCGGAGCGCCTAGACCAGTATCCGTTCGAACTCTCGGGTGGACTCCGCCAGCGCGTCATCATCGCGATGGGTTTGGTCTGCCGACCTGAACTCCTCATTGCCGATGAGCCGACGACGGCCCTTGATGTGACCATTCAGGCACAGATTCTGGACATCATCGACTCCCTTCGTCGCGAGCTCAAGATGGGAGTTCTGCTCATCACTCACGACATGGGCGTGATTGCGGGACGCACCGATCGCGTGGTGGTGATGTACGGCGGCAAGAAAGCCGAAGAAGCACCCACGCGTCAACTCTTCAGTTCGATGCGTCACCCGTACACTCAGGCCCTTCTCGCCTCGATGCCAAATCTCGAGGGTGACGTGAAGCGCGAACTGACGTCCATCGCGGGTCTTCCACCGGACTTGACCCAGGCCATTGTGGGCTGTCGGTTCGCGCCTCGCTGCAGCCGGGCCACCGAGCAGTGTCGTGTCGAGGAGCCCCGGCTCGAGGCGAGCGATGGGGGAACCTTCGCCTGCTTCCACCCGGTCAACGGGCCCGTGGCCGTGACGGTGAGAACCTCTGAGGAGGTCTCGGCTGAGAGGTCCGACGTCCCTGAACTCCTGCGCGTCGAAAATCTCGTAAAGGACTTTCCGATTAAGGGTGGCCTGATTCGACACACCGTGGGAACGGTGAGTGCGGTCGCCAACGTCAGTTTTACCGTGGGACAGGGCGAGACCTTCGGTTTGGTGGGGGAATCCGGTTGCGGCAAGACCACCATCGGACGCATGGTCGTCGGGCTCGAACCCTTGAGCGGGGGCGTGGTGTACTTCGACGGCAACGTGGTCACGGACCCCAAGCACCGTCCGTCTCGTCAAGAACGTCGCGATCGCCAAATGATGTTCCAGGACCCGTATTCGTCGTTGAACCCGCGCATGAAGGTCGGGGACATTCTGGGGGAACCTCTGGATGTGCACAAGGTAGGCACCCCCAAGGATCGCCGCCAACGTGTGCTCACGCTTCTGGACACGGTGGGATTGGATGCGAGAGCGGCCGACCGCTACCCTCACGAATTCTCGGGCGGTCAGCGCCAGCGAATCGGCTTCGCTCGAGCCCTTGCGCTCGAACCCCGTCTGATCGTGGCCGACGAGCCGGTGTCGGCACTCGACGTGTCCATTCAGGCGCAGATTCTGAACCTGATGAAGGGCCTGCAGCGCGAGAAGAACCTCTCGTATATTTTCGTGTCTCACGACCTGGCCGTCGTCTACTACATGGCGGACAAGATCGGTGTGATGTACCTCGGCAAGTTGGTGGAGGTCGGTGACGCCGAGTCCGTGTTCCGGTCGCCGGCTCACCCCTACACCCAAGGGTTGTTGAACGCGGTACCCGTTCCCGACCCCGATTTGAACCTCGAGCGGCGCGGTCGCCAAGTGACGGGTGAGTTGCCGTCGCCGGTCAACCCTCCCTCGGGGTGCCGTTTCCGCACCCGGTGTCCGTACGCCCAGGAGCGTTGTTCCGTCGAGGAGCCCCAGTTCCAGTCGTTTGGTCCCACCCAGTCAGCAGCGTGTCACTTCCCGCTGAAGACTCCCGTCACGCTGTCGGCTAAGTAACTCGCACCCACCCTCCGGGATGGGTGAGAATGGGGCGGTGTCCGCTGACCTCGCCGGAGTGACCGACTCGAAAGGCTACTTCACGAGTTCCGCGGTGTGGCGGTTCATTCCCGGACTGAGCGCCGCGGCAGTGGTCGTGTCGGCCCTGTGGGGACGCGTGGCCCTCTACGCGGACGGGTCAAACTATCTCTACTGGATAGTGCGGCGGCGGAGCTTTTACTGGAGCTCCTACGAACACTTGATGTCACGCTCCGAAGCCCAGGTCATCACCCAGGCTCCGGTGCGCCTCGCATTGGCGGCCCACTTCTATCCCCTGCCGTGGCTCGTCACGCTGTTCGGAGTCGGTCTCTTCGTTATCCCTAACGCCCTGTGGATGGTGGCAATCTACCGACTGCGCGAGAGTCGACGGTTCTGGTTTTTTAGCGCCCTCTACGCCCTTACGCTGTGTACTCAGTTCTACGCGGTCTCCGAGTCACTGGTCACCTACTCGCTCGTCGCTCTCGTGGCGTCCCTCGTACTCGACGGACAGGCTCCCACGCCTCGGCGCGCCTGGGGGGTCGCTCTGATGTCGCTGGCCCTTATCGCGAGCTACGAAATCACCCTGGTTCTGGCTCCTCTGCTCGGTGCTCTGGTGATGACGTGGTGGTGGAGATCAGGCGAACGTCGTCGCTCTCCCGCCCTCCTCGTCCCGGTGGGGACTACTCTCGCGTCGCTCTTCGCGGCGACTGTCCTTGCCTTTCTCACCGTTCGCTCTCACGCCGAATCCGCGAGCCCGTCGAACGCTCTCTCCCTCACCTTCCTCTCGCGCGGAGGACACATCGTCATCGTCGCGACGTGCGTCGCCCTTGCACTGGGGGCGAGCCTCTACCTCTCTGGACGCCGACGACTCGTGGTGGTGGGCGCGGCAGCCCTCAGTGAAGTGGTGTTGTTCGACCCGAACCATTGGCCAATTCCCGCGGTGGCGTACTACGGCCGGGTCTACGTCGGGCTCGCTATCGGACTCGCACTGGCGCTGGCCGCCCCCGCGTTTTTCGCCCATCGGCTCCCTCGCGATACCCCGGTGACGAAGTACGTCGTGTCATTCCTCATTGTCGTGCTGAGCGTGTCGTTCGTCGCCAATGCCGAGGGTTTTGGCTCGTGGAATCGTTCTCTCCAGCGGATTGTGACCACTCACCGGGGGGTGTTGCCGTTTTTCTCCGGCCTCGGTCGAAGCGTGCACCAGTTCTACCGTTACGGCTGGTTCTGGACCACACCGGAGCAGTCGCTGCTTGATCAGACGGCCCGTCATCAGGCTGTCGTGAATAACCCTTCGCCCTCCCAAAACTTCGAGATCACTCCGGGAACTCCGAGCAGCTACCTTTCGCCTCGATACTTTCGGGGCGCCTAACGCTCGAGCAGACGAACTTCGAAGGCGTCTCTCAGAGCGTCGCCAATGTAGTTGATGGCCACGACCACGAGGATGAAGATGGCGGCGAGGGGGTAGACCTCCCACCAGTAACCGTTCGGGATGAGTTCGGCACCGTTTTGAAGCATGGTGCCCCAGTCCGTTTGGGGTGCCTGGAGGCCGAGTCCCAAGAAGCCGAGGGTTGACAAGAAGAGGATCGCGTCCGCGACAGAGAAGGTCGCCACCGTCACGATGTTGGAGATGGAGTTCGGGAAAACGTGGCGTCGAATGATGTGCCACTTCGACGCACCCATGGTGACCGACGCCTGAGAGTATTCGAGATTTCGAATGAGCATCGCGTCAGCTCGAATGATGCGCGCCGTTCCCCACCACCCGGTGAGCCCGATGGTGAGGATCAGGAGCGACGCGGTCCGCGCGAAGAGGGTGACGAGAGTGATCAGGAGGAAGAGGTAGGGAATCGACAAGAACGCGTCGAGAACTCTCATCATCACGGTGTCGACGACGCCGCCGAGGAATCCCGAGATCATTCCGTACAACGTTCCCACCACGATGGTCACGATGCCGGCGAGAAAACCGAGCGTTAAGGAGTACTCCCCGCCGTAGGCGATGCGACCGAGGATGTCAAAGCCGGAACTATCGGTGCCCAGCCAGAACTGTGAGTTAGGACTCTGGTTGATGGGATTGTTGATCGCCAGATTCTGGTTGGTCTGGTTCGTCGGGTGCAGATGGGGCCAGAGGAAGCAGAACAGCGTGACGATGAGCAGGTAGAGCACCGACGCGATGGCCAACTTGTTCTGGGTGAAGATCTTGAGGCGTTGACGCCACATGGGAACGGGCATCTCGACCGAGGTCGGCGCGTCCTGGGTGATGAGGTCTGCGGTCACTTGCCGCTCCTTTCCAGGCGAATACGCGGATTCACTATGCCCAGCGCGAGGTCGGCGGCCAGGTTACCGAGAACGGTGAAGATGGCGACGAGAAGGGTAATCCCGATGACGAGGGGGAGGTCACCGTTGAGGGCTCCGTTGTAGGCCTGGTAACCGAGCCCGGGGTAGTTGAACACGTCCTCGATAATCAAGGCTCCACCGAACAAGCCGGGAATGGCCAGTCCGAGGAGGGTGATGATGGGGCCGAGGGCGTTACGGAAGGTGTGCTTCCATAACGTGCGACGGGCTGAACACCCCTTGGCTTTAGCGGTACGGACGTAGTCCTGGACCATCACATCGAGGACGGCCCCTCGCATGAAGCGACTGATACCAGCGACTCCGAGCAAAGTCAACGTGGCGACGGGCAAGATAAAGGCCACCGGATCGGTGAACATCGCCCACGGGGCCAACGCCGTGGGCGCTTGCGAGGGCAAGTGAAGTAGTCCGAAGGCGAAGACTTGGATCAGCAAGAAGGCGAGCAGGAACGACGGCACGGCGTAGAGCACGAAAGCAATTCCGGTACCCGCGTAGTCGAAGACGGAGTTGCGCCGCTGGGCCTGAAGCATGCCGAGCGGCACCGCAATCACCAAGGTCAGCAGCAGAGCGCTGAGAGCGAGCCAGACTGTTCGCGGGACGTTGGTGGCGATAATGCTGTACACCGACTGGCCCTGCTTGTACGAGAAACCGAAGTTTCCGTGGAGCAGGGCGATGATGTAGTTCCACAGTCGCACAAAGAAGGGGTGATTCAGGCCGTACTGGGCACCCCAGGCGAGGACGTTGGCGTGCGTCGCGTGAGTACCGAGGACGGAGTACGCCGGGGTGTAAATCCCCTCAGGCTGAAAGTACGGCAGCGCGAAGGAAAACAGGATCACCATGAAGAGCACAACGACGGACTGCAGCAGTCGTCGAACGATGTAGGCCAGCATGGGGAAATCCTAGCAATCGACGGGTATTGGCCACTCCACTTGCGCGGAGTTCGGACGTGAAAAGAGGGGGCCCGAAGGCCCCCTCTTTTCACTACGTCACTCGAGGTACGACCTAGAAGTGGAAGTACTCCGGGTTGAAGTTCTGCAACGGGTTCGGAGCGAATCCGATCGTGCTCTTCAGGGTCTTCAAGATCTCACCCGTGCCCTCGCCGTTCGGCTGGAACATCACCGGCAGCTGCTGCTCGAAGAAGCTCGCGTACTGCGACAACTTCGCGGTGCCGAAGGTGGTGGTCTTGATGATGGACGTCATCGTCGGGTTGTTGTAGGCCCCGATGTTGAAGCCCGCACCCGGGGTGAAGCCCCACTCACCGGACGGGTAGTAGTCCGGAGCGTAGATCCAGCCGGCGCCCCAGTCACAGACCGACCACGTCGTCTTACCGGCGGCGCAGTCAGCGATGACCTGGTTGAAGGGCTCCGCCGTCGCCGTGGCCTTGATGCCAAGGGACTGCCACGCCGAGACGATGGTGTTCACTTCAGCGGTGAAGGACGGAGTGCCGCCACCGTAGAGGTAGGTAATCGTCAGGACGTCGCCCTTGTTGATGTTGGCACCGCACTGACTCGCGCCCGTTCCCGGGTTGGTGCAGGTGAGGCTGCCTCCGCTCATGGTCCACCCGTGCTTAGCCAACAACGCCTTGGCGCTGGTCAGGTTGTACGGGTAGAGCTGCTTGGGCTGGTGACCCAGGGTCGGCGAGATGCCGTAAGGCAGCGGCGAGAAGTTGACCAGGCCGTAGCCCTTGTCCAACTTCGCGATGATGCCCGCCTGGTTCACGCCTTCCTGCAGCGCTTGACGGATGTAGAGCTGGTCAAGGAACTTCGCCTCAGGACTTCCCGACTGGAAGTTGTACGCGGCGTAGCTAAAGCCCCACGTACCACCGGTCACCAGGTTGTAGCGGCTGGCGACGGGGCCCCAGTTGGCTCCCACCTTCAGCGGGCCCGGGGAAGGTGAGGTCAGAACGCTCGGGTCCACGTAGCCGAGGTCGACCGAGCCGGCACGCAGCGCGTTCTCCTCAGCGGTCGAGGTCGAGAACGGAATCTCCTTCACGACCGCGACCTGGGACGCCTGGGGACCCATGTAGGTCTTGTTCGGGACCATGGTCACGTTGCCCAGAGTGTCGAAGTGGGTCACGGTGTAGGGACCGTCAACACCCGACTGCCAGAAGCTGCTCGAGTAGGACGACAGGTTCAACGCCTTGGCCTGGAGGTACTTCAGGACCGCCATGCACTTGGAGTTGGTCGTCGCCGCCCCGTAGGCTCCGGTCGCACAACCCTCTTCGTTACCACCAATGGTGTCCCACGTGGTGGGCAGCGGGGTGATTTCCGACAGGTAGTTGTACAGGATCCAGTTCGGGTTGACCGAGGTGTTGAAGTTAATCGTCACCGTCTTGGCCGTGTGGGTCACCGAGGTGACCTGGTCGGGAATACCGAAGCCCGCGTTGTATCCGCAGTAGTCGGCACCCTTCTTCAGCGCAACGTCCGCCTTGTACAGGTTCAAGAAGAACTGCACCGACTGACCGTTCACGGCCTGGCCACTCATGAACTTGTAGTTGCCCAGGTTGATCACGACGGTCTTGTTGCCGTTCTTCATCACCGGCGCCGCGGCGAGCGACAGACCGTTGGGGTTGTTCGCACCAAGCTGGGGCTTGTCCACAACCGCGGCAGAGTTGCCGAGACCGAACCAGTACAGCGGACGGTACAGCAACTGCTGGAACTGGTTGATGTTGTTCACCGAGAAGTAGGTGCAACTCATGAACGGGAAGATGTAGTTCGGGGAGGCTCCCGGGGCCTCCGCGTACGTGAGGGTGCCCGACGGCGCGGCAGTGGCAGCACCACTCACCGACGGAGCCACGAGGCTCAACGCCATCGCGGCACCTGCGGCACCCACGACTGTCGCCAGCCTCAGTTTCTTTCTGATTTGCATTAATTGCCTCCCTGAACCACCGAAATGGCTTCATTGACATTTGGCCATCCGAAGATGGATTAAAGAAACCTTATACACGTCACATTGCTGTCACAAGTTGGGTTTCATCAGGTTTCTGTCAAGCATTCCGGGCAGGTTTCACCGTCCGTTCATCATTCACCCAACTGTCACGGAACCTCGGACTGAAAAGAGGCTGTTTTTACCGGACTACCGGGTGGTCGTGGCGTCGCTCGACATCAAGTCGCCGACGAGATCAGCCAAGGTCTGGGGGTGCGAAAGGTGTATACCGTGACCCACTCCAGGCACGAGGCGTCGCGAATAAGTTCCACCCGAGGACTCCAGACCACTCGCCAGGCGTTCGTAGTACGCCTGGGCCGGGCCGTCACCGAACGCGTAGATCACCGGTGTCGTCATCTCGCCCAGTCGAACTCGCTCTCGCCGGTCGGTGAGTTCCCCGAGATCGGACACGAGAGCGGGGCCATCGAAGCGGCGCGACTGACGCTCCTGCTCGCTCAATCGTTCCCACGCCTCAGCAGAGACGACCCGGCGAAAAAAACGTTCTACTTCTCCCGCGGGATCATTCGGATCAGGGGCGCTCGAGTGGGGCCGGGGGGTAATCCAGGGAACGGGCGACTCGTAACACAGCGCCCCTCGGAAGAGTCCCGGGTGCCGCAGGGCGGCCACCATGGCGACCAGCCCGCCGAAACTGTGACCGACCACCCAGGCTCGCTGTGTTCGTTCGCCGATTACCATCGCTAAATCGTCGGCGTGTTCGTCCAACGTCCCCGCGCCGAGTGCCCGCGATCCCTGGTAGCCACGCCGGTCGTAGGCGAGGACCTGGTAGCGGTCCATTCGGCGCGCGAAGCGCGAAAACGACGTTGCTCGATCGAGTCCGCCGTGAACGCAGACGATTGAATTCGTCGCCGTCGCATTGGGTAGTTCGTAGACCGCCAGCCCGTGGCAGCCGTCAACTCGGCTCAAGCGCGGGCTCGCCAGTTCGGGCACCGTGACACCCTAACGGTGTCGAGTGCCCCGAATTAGGCTGGACGACGTGACCTCCCCCACAGACGCCCCGAAGTCGGCTCCAGCGAAGGGATCGTTCGGTCCCAACGCCTGGCTGGTTGATGACATGTACGACCGCTACTTGGCTGATCCCACGCAAGTGTCGGACAGTTGGCGGGAGTTTTTCGCTGACTACCAGAGGTCCACGGTTCCCCAGGTCGCGAGCCCTTTCGCACCAGCCACTCCCGCTCCGTCGAGTGCGTCCCCGGATCGCGTCATTGACGAGTCGGCCACGCCACTTCGGGGGGCGGCCGCGCGCATCGTCGCCAACATGGAGTCCTCGCTCAGCGTGCCGACGGCCACCTCGGTGCGCACCGTCCCCGCGCGCTTACTCGAAATCAATCGTTCGGCTATCAACGAAGCCCTGTCTCGCACCTCGGGGGCGAAGGTGTCCTTCACTCACCTCATCGCCTACGCGGTGATTCGCGGACTGCTAGAGGTCCCCGCGATGAACGCGAGCTTCGTGGAGGCCGTGGACGCGAAGGGGACTCCAGGAGTGCGTCGACACGAGCACGTCGGCCTCGGGCTCGCGGTGGACGTGGCGCGTCCCGACGGATCGCGCAATCTCGTGGTGCCGGTGATTCGAGACGCCGACCTGATGAACTTTCGCGACTTCCTCCTCGCCTACGAGGGGCTCGTACGCAAGGTTCACTCGAACACCCTCGGAGCGGACGACTTTCAGGGGGCGAGCGTGTCGCTCACGAATCCCGGAACCCTCGGTACCGTTCAGTCGGTACCGCGCCTCATGCCCGGCCAAGGGGCCATCATCGGGGTCGGCTCGCTGACCTGGCCCGCCGGCTTTGAGGCCGCGGACCCGCGTGCGCTCGCTGATCTCGGAGTGGGCAAGGTCATGAACATGACCTCGACCTACGACCACCGAATCATTCAAGGGGCGGAGTCAGGACTCTTCTTGAAGTACGTCGCGGAGTGTTTGACTGGACAGCACGGTTTCTACGAGGACGTCTTTCTGTCTTTGGGAATTCCCTACGAACCCGCGGAGTGGTCGCTCGACCATCACCCGGCGGCGGCCCTCGACGACGACGAGCGAGTTCTGAAGCAGATTCGAGTTCAAGAACTCATCAACATGTATCGAGTTCGGGGTCACTTGATCGCCCACCTCGACCCGCTCAACCAGGAGCAGCCCGACCTGCACCCGGAACTCGATCTCAAGACTTACGGACTCTCGATGTGGGACCTGCAACGGTCCTTCGTCGTGGACGGCCTCGCGGGGCGTGACGCGGCGACGCTCGAGGAGATTCTCGCCCTTTTGCGCGACGCCTACTGCCGCACTCTCGGCATTGAGTACGGACACATCCTTGATCCTCTTCAGAAGCGCTGGATTCAAGAACGCGTCGAGGGGGTGAGTTGGAAGATTGACGAAGAACAACGTCAGCGAATCCTCAACTCGTTGAACGAGGCCGAAGTGTTCGAACGCTTCTTGCACTCGCGCTACGTCGGCCAGAAGCGCTTCGGTCTCGAGGGAGGCGAGTCGACCATCGTGGCGTTACGTACCATTCTCGACGCCGCGGCTAACGACTCGCTGGGAGAGGCCGTGATCGGAATGGCGCACCGGGGCCGGCTCAACGTCCTCGCGAACGTTGTCGGCAAGTCCTACCGCGACATC
>JAKBAZ010000148.1 GCA_021826255.1 Actinomycetes bacterium | reverse complement strand
AACCAAAGTTGCGGTAGTGGCGAAGCGCGGTGAATTGCGCGACTACTTCGACATCATGACCATCGAGCAATCTGAAGGACTCACGGCAGAAGAGGGAATCAACCTCGCCATAAAGAAGTACTCCCCTGACAACCTGGGCATGTTCGTTCTTACGACTCTTAGAGCGCTGTCGCATTTTGATGACGTAGAGAACGACTCGTCCTTGCCGGTGCCGAAAGAGGTCATCGTGAGGTACTGGATGAAGCGAAGGCCATCTCTGCGAAGGCACATAGAGTCGTTCGGGTAGCGGGATGTCGGCGTGGCCCACCCCCCAGTCTCACGGTGGTCGCTGAGGCACCGGTTCGTCCGGTAACACATGCGAACCGATAGCGCGTTACCGGTTCGTATGGAAAGTGCAACGAACCGGTAACGCGTCGCTGTTGCGGACTGGCTACTTCTTCGCCGGTGCCGCCACGCGATGAGTCCCGTATGCGGTGGCAACTCGACGCATTCGCACCATCAGCGCCGCCGAGGGGATGACGCTTCCCGACTCGTACGTAGACAGTCGCGACGCCGCCGCTCGAGTGCGTAAGTCGAACTCCCGCCGGGTGAGATCGAGTGCGCCCTAGAGTTCCAGACGCGAGTCGAATCAGCGCAGAACGGCACGGTGAAGACTCGGGGTCGTCGGCAGCTCCCGGCGTGTCGCCGCACAAAGGCGTCGTTGCGGCCGAGCCGATCATCGGTGGGTGGATATCGGCATAGGCTACGGCGCGAGGTTGAGGAGGCGACATGCAACACTCCCACGAGGTGCGAGAAGAACTGCGAGAGCCGGCGCTGGCTCTGAGAGAGCTCATTCCCGACGTTATGAAGGGTTACGCCGAGATGTCGAGGGCCGCAATGGCCCCCGGTGAACTCTCCGCTGGCGTGAAGGAGCTCTTGGCGTTGATGGTAGCGGTGACCCGACAGTGCGACGGGTGCGTTGTGGCGCATACCCGAGGGGCCGCTCGGGCCGGGGTCACTCGGGAGATGGTGGGCGAAGCGATGGGCGTGGCCATCCTGATGAACGGGGGGCCGGGAACGGTCTGGGGACCTCGAGCCCTACGAAGCTTTGACGAAGCGGTGGCCGAGCGGGCCAGCCGTTAGGTCACGTCGCCGAAGTTTTCCGCAAGACTGGTGTGGTGAGCCTGACTGATGACGAGCGACGAGCCCGACTCGACGCGTTGAACGAACTGATAGAGATGATGCGACCGGCGGTTCAGGCCGACGGTGGTGATCTGGTGCTCGTTCGTTGTGACGTGGAGAGCGGAGTCGTGGAAGTGCAACTGGCCGGAGCCTGTTCGAGTTGCGCGATCTCGTCCGACACCCTGCAGGGTGGAGTCACCCGCATTTTGAAAGATCGTCTCGCCTGGGTGACCGAGGTTGTCGGGGGTGTGGATGAATCGGCCGATCCCTTCGAGTCAATGGCGCTTGGCACCGGTGGCTACGTGCCCCGCTATCGCTCCCTGTAGGAGTTCCTGAGAACCTGAGTGTTACTTAGGGAGTGAGGTGGTCAACTCTCCACTAAATTCCTGAGAGTTCGCTCAGACGGAGGCACACTCTCGAGAGCGCCACTCGAGAGTGCAGGAGAACCCCGGGAAATGAAAGTGGAGCGGTCCGCGGCGGAAACGAAGGCGCATCTCGTCCAGGTGATGGCCGAAATGTTGAGGGACATCGACGTCGCGGACGTTCGCGTGAACGATCTCTCCAAGCGAGCCGAGGTGTCGGTTCCGACCATCTACTACCACTTTCGCTCCCTCGACGACCTCATCATTCTCGCCATCGGGCAACTGCTGGAACGCTTCACTCGACTTTTCGATCCCCACATCGAAGAGATGAATCGCGGCGTGCGCGATGAGGACGTGGAGCGTTTTCGTGCTGGACTCGAGGGGTACCTCGCATTGTCGTGGTCCCGTGAGCTGAACGAAGAAGTGCACCGTCTCGCACCCCAGGTCATCGTCTACCGGCGCCTTCGGCCCGAGTTGCTCGAGATGCGTCGGTTGCAGTCCGGATTCATCGAGAAGATCTCCTCGACTCTCTCGTCCGGTGTGCAGAAGGGCTGGTTGGCGCCCGACACCCACGTCAACTCCTTCGTCGTCCACCACCTCTCGATGGTGTTCGCCCAGGCCCTCTTCTACCACCCGGCCTTTGGCGCGTTGAGTTGTGTGGAGTGGCGAGACGGGGTGGGGCACCTGATGCTCACGACGGACGCCGATAGCCTGGAGGCACTGCCCGTCCAGTAGGTCACGTCGTGACTCGGGCTCGAAAGGATGTCGCGAACAGACCGATGAGTCGACTATGGGCGCGCACCCGAGCGTCGTGGCAGCGTTCCCGGAGTCTCGTTACTCCACCGGCTCGGCCCGCGCGTCCGGCAACGCCGGGGGGTCTCAGCATCGCCTTCCTGGTGTACCGGGGTAACCCGAACGTGGGGGGCCAGGGCATCTACACCCGCTACCTCACTCGAGAGTTAGTGGCCCTCGGGCACCGGGTGGAGGTCTTCGCCGGGCCGCCGTGGCCGGTGCTCGACGAGGGGGTCGGTTTCACGCCGGTTCCCGGCCTCGACCTCTATCGTCAGCCCGACCCGTTTCGTCTTCCCGCGCCCTTCGAGATTCGACACTGGGCCGATGTCGTCGAGGCCCTCGGGGTGATGTCGGGGAGTTTCGCCGAACCCAGAGCGTTCGCGATGAGGGTCCGACGAGCGCTTCGCGGACGTCGCGAGGAGTTTGACGTGATCCACGACGACCAGTGCATCGCGCCCGGTATCGCCGCTCTGCGTCGTGAAGGCTGGCCCGTCCTCGAGACGCTGCATCACCCCATCACCGTCGATCGACGTATCGCGCTCGAGCACGCGTCGACGTGGTTGAAGCGCTACGGCGTTCGGCGCTGGTACGGCTTCGTCGCCACGCAGAGTCGAGTTCTGCGCCATCTCGGACCGGTCGTGACGGTCTCGGAGAGTTCTCGACGAGATATCGAGCGAGAGATGGGTGTCGAGGCGCACCGCCTCCGAGTGGTTCCGGTGGGGGTGGACCACGAGGTCTACCGACCCCGACCCGACGTGGAGCGGGTGCCCGGGCGCCTCATGGTGACGTCGAGTTCGGACGCCCCCATGAAGGGACTCATTCCCCTCCTCAACGCCGTGGCGAGCGTTCGGGCTCGGCACGACATCTCCCTCGTGTTGATCGGGCGCCCCGAGGCGGGCGGCGCGGTCGATCGAACTATCGAGGCTCTCGGTCTGCGCGAGGTAGTGACGACCATTTCGGGGGTCAGTGATGAGGAGATGGCGTGTCACTACTCCGCCGCCGAAGTCGCCATCGTGCCTAGTCTCTACGAGGGATTCTCGTTACCGGCCATCGAGGCGATGGCCTGCGCCACCCCACTCATCGCTACGACCGGCGGGGCCATTCCCGAGGTGGTGGGGGACCACGGCGTCAGTGCGCTGCTCGTGCCGCCGAACGACAGCCGGAGGTTAGCCGAAGCGATTGAGTGCGCCCTCGGTGACCGTGAGCTTCGTCGACGACTCGGCGAGGCCGGCCGCCAGCGAGTTCTCGAGCGCTACACCTGGCGCACCACCGCGCAGTCCACGGTCCGTCTCTATCGTGAACTGCTCGGTGAGGACCCGGGAGACAACGGGTGTTAACCGTTCGGATGAGCGACCTCGGAGTCGCGCCGGGGGAGTGGACCCTTGATCTAGGGTGCGGTTTCGGTCGTCACGCCTTCGAACTCGCCCGGCGTGGCGCCCACGTCATCGCCCTCGACGCCAGTCAGTCCGAAGTCACCTCGACGCGCGCGATGTTCGCGGCGATGCGCGAGACGGGAGAGATCGCGCCCACGACC
>JAKBAZ010000147.1 GCA_021826255.1 Actinomycetes bacterium | reverse complement strand
TTTGGTGGTTCGAGTGAGCTGACGAGCGACTCACTCGCCCCGAGAAGAGCCATCTCCTCGCCCGCGAGGGCGACTCGACTCCAAAAGCTCACCGACGTCTCGGCGTACTCGTCGAGAGCGAGGTCCGCCGAGCGCGACAGCCGAGCCGCGAGGAACGGAACAACGACACTCACCAGGAACAGCCCCGCCCCGAGACTCAGAGCACTCCAGGGCACGATGACCCCAGTGACGACGAGGGCGGCGAGCCCGGCGAGGAGCGACACGGCGAGAGGGCCGCCCAGGGCGAGCAGCAGATCCTGAACCTGTTCGACGTCACCGACCACAGTGTCGACTGCCCGTGCGGGGTCGGGGCCGAGTCCCGCGGGTACGAGCGGCTCGAGTCGACGGGCGTAATCGAGGCGTAGTCGACCCATGACCGCGAGGGCCGCGCGGTGAGTGGCCAGTCGTTCGGAGTAGCGCCCCGCAGCTTTGGCGAGGGCGAAGAGTTGCACCAGTCCCATCGGCACGCTCAGACTCAAAATGGCCGGCCGCTCGGCCGATCTCACGATCAGCCAGGCTGACGTCGCGCTCAGAGCGACGCTCGAGAGGGCCACGCCGACGCCGGCGACGAGGGAGAGAATCACTCGTCGCCGCTCGCCGACGAGCGCGAGTCTCAAGCGAGACGGCGACGTCACGGCGCCTCGGCGGACGCGAGCCGAAGGACCCCCTCGGCCGCCAGGGGTCGATGGGTCACGACGACTCGCGTCATCGTGAGCTGACGAAGAGTGTGCTCGAGGTGAGAGGCGTTCGCCTCGTCGAGGTGGGCGAGCGGCTCGTCGAGAAGTAACAGGTCGGGGTGTCCGGCGATTGCCCGGGCGAGACCGAGTCGGCGGCGCTGGCCCGCCGAGAGACGAGAGGCCCCCTCCCCCACGATCTCGTCGAGGTCCAAGGCCAGTGCGCAGTCGTCGAGACTAGACCGGAGCTCGTCGTCACCCAACCCTCGACCGAGATCGAGAATCTCTCGCACGCTTCGTCCGGGCAGGACCGGATCTTGGCTCAAGAGAGCAACTCGCCTTCGAAAGGGTATCGGGGCGTACTCGAAGGGTTCTCGACCCTCGATCAGAACCTGGCCCTCGAGGGGACGATCGAGTCCGCAGAGTACGCGCAGGAGAGTGGACTTTCCGACCCCGGACACTCCGAGTATCACCAGCATCTCCCCCGGCTCCACGACGGCGTCGACGGGGCGGGTACGAACCCCCTCGCGCTCACTCGACCCGACCACCACTCCTCGAAGTTCGACGCGGGGAGATCCCGTGGACCACTCGGCGCGGCCCCTCGCCGTCAGTGGAACCTCGACCAGGTCCAGTATCTCTCCGGCACTCGCGACACCGAGGGAGGAGGCGTGATACTGGGCCGCAGCCGTGCGCAGCGGAACGAACGCTTCGGGAGTCGCGACGAGCACGAAGAGGGCCGTGGTGAGTCCCACGTGTCCCCCGACGAGACGGATTCCGAGAACCAGAGCCACCAGAGCGGTCGCGAGGGACGCGAGAAGTTCGAGCGCGAAACCGGAGAGAAAGGCAACCCTCAGGGTCTCGAGGGTGGAACGTTGGTAACTCGTGTCCGCCTCGGCGAGCGAGTCGAGAGCCGAACTGCTTCGTCCCAGGGCCCGAAGGGTGGCGAGGCCTCGCACCACCTCACCGAAGTATCCAGCGAGAGTGGTCTGTGCCGCGAGGCGCTCCTCCATCGAGTCGCGAGCGGCGAGACCGAGTAACACCATGAAGAGGGGGAGTACTCCGAGGCACACCACCACGATCAGGGCGCTCAACGGGTCACTCCAGACGAGCGCGCCAATAACGAGTGCCGGCGCGAGAACGGCCACGCTCAACGCCGGCAGAATGCTCGAGAGGTAGGTCTCCACCGCGTTGACCCCGTCGGTGGCGAGGAGAGTCAGTCGATCGACCCCGAGGGCGAGAGAACCCGACAGGGCTCGCTCCAGCAGTGCCACGTGCAGTCGCCGGCGCACGGGACGAGCCAGGGCGGCGAGGGCCCGATCACCCCCGCTCAGAACGACAGCTCGAAACAGGGTGGCTATCGCGGCGATGACCAGGTCGCCCGAGACGTCGACACCGGACCGGTAAAAGAGAGCTCCGAGAGCTCGCGCGAGGTACCACGACTGAACGAGTTGCGCGCCGACGCCGAGTGTGCGCGACACCACCGCCCCGGCGACCGCGCCGCGCACGATAGGAGCCACGCGGGCCAGTCGCCGGAGGATCTCTCCCGGCCCGCGCCGTGACTCCACTACGGGTGACTCTCCACCGGGCTCGTCACCGACGGCTCCGGTCGACGCACGCGCCGACGAAAGACGACGTAACTCCACGTCTGGTAGGCCAGCACGAAGGGAGTGAAGATCAACGCCACCCAGCTCATCACCTTCAAGGTATACGGGTGAGAGGCGGTGCCCACAATCGTCAACGAGTCAGCCGGAGAGACCGAGGAGTTGAGCACGTTGGGATAGAGGTTGAGAAAGAGCGTGGTAACGACGATGACGATGGTGAGTCCGGTAGCGACGAAGGCCCAGCCCTCCAGCCGTTCACGAATGAGCCACCCCACCGAGGCGAGAATCATGAGCCCGAGCACCGGTAAGAACGGGGGCACGAGGCCCATGTGGTGAGCGTGGCGGGCGCTGAGATAGGTCCAGACCATGAAGGCGGCGACGATCACGAAGGTCAAGGGAGCAATCTTCGATCCCACCTGGTGGGCGCGGTGGCGAATGTCTCCCTCCGACTTCAGGCCGAGGTAGGTCGCCCCGTGCAGAGTGAAGAGGGACAGCGAGGAGAGCCCTCCGAGGAGGGCGTAGGGCTTCACGAGGTCGAAGAAGGTACCAGTCCAGGTGGCGTTCGCGCCGAGGGGCACTCCGTGAAGAAAGTCAGCGAAGGCGACGCCCCATAAAAGAGCGGGGAGGAAGGACCCCCAGAAGATGGCGCGGTCCCACCACCTCGTCCACCTCGCCCCCTCGCGCGAGTGCCGGTACTCGAAGGCGACTCCCCGAAAGATGAGGGCGGCCAGGATGAGAAAGAGGGCTAGATAGAAGCCGGAGAAGACCGTCGCGTACCACAGGGGGAACGCCGCGAAGGTCGCCCCTCCGGCGGTCAAAAGCCACACCTCATTGCCGTCCCAGACGTGGCCGATGGTGTTGATCACGGTGCGCCGATCAAGGTCGTCGTGACCGATCCAGGGTAGGAGGATTCCGACGCCGAAATCGAACCCCTCGAGGAAGAAGTACCCCACCCAGAGAACGCCGATGAGAGTGAACCAGATGAGTTGGAGTCCGCTCGGACTCGTTGAGACAGTCGCCAGCATCAGAGCCTCCTAGTAGATCAGTTCGGGAACGCGTTCGAGGGACTCGTCATCGGACCACGTGCTCGTACCCTTCTTCACCGCGCGAATCATGAGCCCGGCCTCCACCACGGCGAGCAGACTGTAGATGGCGGTGAAGCCCACGAGGGAGGTCGCCACGTACCCCGGCGACAGGGTGGAGACGGCCTGGGAGGTGGAGAGGAGCCCGTAGACGACCCAGGGTTGTCGGCCCACCTCGGTGAAGATCCAGCCGAAGGAGTTGGCGAGAAAGGGCGAGAGGATCATCCACACGGCGAAGCGTTGAAACCACGCAGAGGTCTCGAGTCGCTTCTTTCTCATCAGGTAGAGACCGACGACTCCGAGGAGGGCCATCAAGATTCCGAGGCCCACCATGATGCGAAACGACCAGTAGAGCAACCAGATCACCGGCACATAACTGCCCGCCCCGTACTTGGCGGTCGCCTCCGCCTGCAGTTGATTAATTCCCTCCACTTTGCCGTTGAAGGAGTTGGTGGCAAGAACGGAGAGCAGGTGGGGAATCCGGATCTGGAACACGGGCTGT
>JAKBAZ010000146.1 GCA_021826255.1 Actinomycetes bacterium | reverse complement strand
TGCCGTCTCGACGAAGGACCTCGATGCGTCCCCCGAACGCCTTCTCCCGGTCATCGTTCGAGAGATAGCGACGAGTCCACTCGGGGTCCTCGACCGTGGTGACCTTGCGCCACAACGCGACGGTGTCGGCTCGTGCGGCGCGTTCGGGTCGATAGGAGTTCTCGTGGTGGAAGACGCCGTCCTGCCAGGCCACGGTGAAGATGTAGGGCAACGAGTGGTCCAAGGTCTCTCGGGTGGCGTGGGGGTCGTACTTCTCGGGATCTCGAGAACCTGACCCGATCACTTGGTGGGTGTGATACGAGGTGTGAATCGTGACGCTCTCCACCTCGTCGGGGTCGGCCAGTCCGGGATACTCACGCGCCCACCGACAGGCGAGGTCGATCCACGCCTGGGCCTGGTACTCCGCCGAATGCTCCTTCGTATAAGAGGAGAGAATCTCCCGTCGGGGTTCTCCCGCTTCGGCCAGCCGTACTCGATAGTGGGCGTCGGGTCCGTCGAGCAGCCACGCGATGACCCCGTCGTCTCCCTCGTAGATGGGAGCGGGCGCGGTTTCACCACGCAGGGCGCGGTCGAGCGCCTCAATCGCCACCTTGCCCGCGAATCCCGGGGCCACCGCTTTCCAGGTGGAGATGGTGCCCTTTCTCGACTGACGAGTCTGGGTCGTCGTGTGGAGGGCTTGACCGATGGCGTGGTAGATCACCTCGGGTTCCAGCCGCAGCATGGCCCCCAGACCGGCCGCAATCGACGGGCCGAGGTGGGCGATGTGATCGATGCGGTGACGGTGTAACGACATGGCGCGACAGAGGGAGATCTGGACCTCGTAGGCGACGGCGATGCCGCGCACCAGGTCGGCCCCACTCACTCCTCGTCGGGTCGCCACGTGCTGGGCCACCGCAATGAGGGCCGGGATGTTGTCACCGGGGTGGGACCACTCTTCTGCCAAAAACGTGTCGTGAAAATCGAGTTCTCTCACGGCCGCCCCGTTAGCCCACGCCGCCCACGCTGGCGAAACGCGTTCACTCGGGCCGTCACCGAAGACAGTCGATCCGGGCGAGGAGGGAAAACGCCTCGCCTGCTGACGGGCCACGACGACCGGACGTCGCGCGAGCGACGCCGCAGCGACCGCCGCATTATCGAGAACACGGTTAATCACCATCTCGGTCACTTGCGCGTCCGGCGCCACCGGATCGGCCGCCAACTCGGCGAGGGCCCACGCCAACTGGTTCTCGCGCGCTAGCCCCTCGCTACTGGGATGAGTGTGGACGTCAAACTCTCTCACGACAAACTCCTCAAGACCTCGTCCGGACCGGGTACTGGATGACCGCTCTCCACGCGCTCGCGAGCCGGCGAGTGCAGGTCCACCGTCCAGGGCGAACGCGCCGAGTCGTACACCTGCGAGCCGAGCACGAAGTGCAGGGCTTCACGGGGGGTTTCGATGAAGGGTAGATCGATGGGAAACAACCGACCCACCCGCGGTCGAGGTCCGGCGTGCGACACGTGACCCCAGAGGGGGTGACCGACCACCTCTTCGGCGAGAAGTGCCGCCCGGATGAGTGCGTCGAGATCCACCCCCGTCGAGACCCCCGCCTCTTCGAGCATGTCGACCAGGTCTTCGGTCGCGATCATCCGGGTCATCTGTCCGTGACCGCCGTACGGGCACCCACCCATGCCGCCGACGGAGGAGTCCAGTACCAGCGTGTGATCAGGCGATAGGGCCTCCAGTGCGGCGTAGGCCGAGGTCAGGGCCATCCCGCGAGCGTCGTGGAGATGTAGGTGGAACGTCGTTATCTCCGGCCAGCGCTCGCGGATAGCGAGGAGTTGCTCGCTGACCTTCCAAGGAAGGTTCCATCCCATGGGATCTCCGATCCAGACTCGGTCGACGGGAATCCCCGCCTCCTGCCAGGCTCGGTACTGCGCCTCGAGCCACGCCATGCGGAGTTCCAGGGTGAAGGGCCCCGTCCAGTTGGACCCCCAGGCGGCGTTAATACCGATGGCTCCGTTCACTCCCAACTCGCGAGCGGCCTCGATGGTCGTCGCCCAGCGACGCACCTCGTGAACTTGAGTCTCGTTGGTGTTCCTTCGCACGAAGACGTCGCAAAGGTGAACCAGCGTGCGTGGGTACTCGACGGGATCACTCAACGGTGGTCGATACGCCGCCATCCGCTCTCGTCCCCGGTCGTTCAGCGCCAGAGCGCTGTAGCGGACGCCCGGTTGGGGGTGGAAGCGCTCGACAATCTCGTCCACGTGGGCCATCTGGGGAGTCCACTTCGGTGACACGAACGACCCCACCACGATGTTGGCGAGTCCCGTCAGAGACAGCGCGTCGAGGAGACGAATCTTGTCCTCCACCGCAATGTCGGACGACTCGATCTGCATGCCTTCACGCATGCCTTCTTCGACAATGACGACCCGGGGCCACGTTGGCATCAGATTGCTCCCTCCTCGCGCCACCGCGCGATCTCGTCCGCACTGCATCCCACCTCGAGCAAGATTCGCTCCGTATCGGCACCCAACTCCGCCGGGGGGCGCGTCGGACTGAGCGCCTCCCCGTTGACGTGGACGGGTGATCCGAGAACGGAGATTTCACGAGCGTCGGCACCGGGCAGCGTCACCCGGTGGACCAATTCTCGACTCTCGGTCTGAGGCTGACGAAGGGCGTCGGGGACGTCGAGTAAAGGGCCCGACGGCACGCCGAGCGCCGCCAAGTCTCGTACCCACTCGTCCACGGTGCGAGAGGACAGGGCGTCGTTAATCAGGGCCGACAACTCCGCCCGATGACTCTTTCGGTCCTCGCGAGTGAGAAAACGAGGATCGGAGATGAGTTCTTCTCGCCCGAGAGCCCGACACAGGGCGGAATACTGCTCCTGGGTGTTGGTGGCGATATTGAGCGGACCATCGGCCGCGTGAAAGGTGCCCGACGGTGACGACGCCGCGTTGTCGTTGCCAATTCGGTGGGGGTGTCGACCAAAGAGGGCCTCCGACGAGACCCACGACATGGCCGAGAGTGCGGCGTCGAGCATCGAGACATCCAGGTAGACCCCCCGAGGCGACGCGGTGTTAGCGAGGCCGGCGGCCACCGCCAGCGCCGCGACGTACCCCCCGAGAGCGTCGCAGACCGGGAATCCCACTCGCACGCCGTCGCCGTCAGGGAAACCCGTCACCGACGCCATTCCCGCCAGACCCTGAATGATCTGGTCGTAGGCGGGGTACTGGGCGAGGGGGCCACTCGAACCAAATCCGGTCAACGAGCAGTAGACCAAGTCGGGATTGATCCCCAGCAGGTCCTCCGCGGAGAATCCCAAGCGGGCGAGTACTCCGGGGCGCATGTTCTCTACGAGGGCGTCACTCGCGCGGACGAGGCGAGTGAAGGCTTCGCGGCCACCGGGAGACTTCAGATTGACGGTGACCGACGATTTGTCAGAGTTGGAGGCGAGGAAGGAGGGACCCATCCGACGAGCGCGTAGGTCGGCGTCGGCCCCGAAGTCCCGGGCGACGTCTCCGGTCCCGGGAACCTCTACTTTGACGACGTCGGCGCCCATGAGGGCCAACTGGTAGACCCCGAGCGGTCCGGCGAGAACGGTCGTCATGTCAATGATGCGGTATCCCGCGAGCAGCCCCATCGCCGCCCCCCCCCTTCAAGAAACCGAGTGGCCGGTGGGGAAACCCACCGGCCACTCGGGAACTTCGTGTACTTCTTACTCCTTAGGCCTTGGCCTCCTTGGCGACAACCGTCGCCAACTGCGCCGGGGTCACGAAGGCGACCTGGTGCGTGTTGAGCGCCGAGTTGAATCCGAGGAACTGGAAGCCCGAGAAGACGTTGTGGAACTGATTGAAGTTGTCGTTACCGGCAGCTCCCTCGTAGTTGATCTTCACGTGCTTCTTCAACAGGGCCACGCAG
>JAKBAZ010000145.1 GCA_021826255.1 Actinomycetes bacterium | reverse complement strand
GACGATCCCAGCCCGCCTCGTAGACCCCGAGTCGGTGCAGGGCGCTCGTCGCGTTGGGGGTAGCGAACTCAATGCGACCCGTTCCGTCCAGGAGCAGCATTCCGTCACCCACTCTCGGGAGTCCCGGTCCCCCTACGGCGTCCTCTCGAAACGGAAAAGTTCCGGTGGACACCATGGTGCACAGTCGCTCAAAGATCGACAAGTACGCCTGTTCGTAAAGTGAGGCGGGACCACGGAGCGGTCCTTGTAAACGCACCAGAACGGCGACGACTCGCCCCCGAGTTCTCACCGGAATACACCACGCGGGAATCGGGGACTCACTGTCGTCGAAGTGCACCTCGCCGACGACTCGCGTTCCGCTCTCGAAGGCCAGTGCCACGTGGGACCACTCCGGGCCCTCCAGAGTGTCACCGACGACGTCGTCATTCACCACGGTGGCCCGATTGTTCGGGCGCGCTTGAGCGACGACCATCATCCGACTCGACTCCCCCTTCGTCGAGGTCACCAACATGGTGTCCGAGAACGACAGGTCGGCCAGCAGTGACCACGATGCCGTCAGTCGAAGAAGGTGATCAATCTCGTCGCTGCGAAGATCCGTGCGAGCCTCGCAGAGATCACTCAGCGTTGACACGGGACTCTCCGCCCAGTGGCACTCGACGGCGACGTCGCCGGTCGTACCCGTCGAGAGTGTTCACCCCTCGTAAGGTCAATAGTCCGCGGAGCTCGTCGAATCGAGCCGCGACTCGATCGAGGCGGTGAGCGTCACTCGCCGTCGTCAATCCCACCCCGTTCGCCACCAGGCGATCGAGCAAGCCGGGCGCGGGATAGGGCTCCTTCGCGGGCTTGAACCACCCAGCCGACGAGACCTCGACGCTCAGTCCGGTGCGCATCGCACTCTCCACGATCACGTTCCAGAGGGCCGAGGGGTCCTCGGGGCGAAAACCGGCCACCTTAATCACGTCGGGGTGGGCCAGTACGTCCACCACTCCCGAGTCGGCGAGCTCCTCCATCGCCTCACCGTACTCTCGCCAGACCTCGTCCACGTCTCGACGGCGCCACTGGCTCATCTGAACGTCCGAGTCCAGGTCGTCGAAGAGCCACTCGTCCAACCAATGGACCGAACCGATGAGCACGTCGAAGGGAAACTGGCTCAAGTACTCGCCGAGCGGGCTCATTCGGCCCCGGTAGAGGTCCACTTCGAGGCCCACTCGAACCGGAAGTCCCTCGTCGCGAGCTCGTTGAGCGAACTCGACGTAGTGGGCAAGTTCACTGCGAGCGTGAAAGTTGAAGTACTCGGCGAAGTCCGCGGAGGGCTCGTGGCCCGCCCGAATGGCTACTCCCCCTACCGAGTTCAGAACGTCGCGAAAGCGAAATGCGTGCTCGGTGAGGGCCACCTCGCTCACGCCGAGAGACGCTGCTCGTTCACAGTACGCCGCGACCTGATCGAGGGCGAGGCCCACGTCGGCGCGAGAGTGCTCCCAGAGGTGGAGGTGATAGTCGAGCACGGCTAGGCGGTGCCGAAACCGACGACCCTCTCGGTGGAGTTGGTGATCTCTACGTAGGCGATGCGCTGGGAGGGAATCCCCACCCGCCGACCCTTGCGGTCGGTCATCCACAGAACGGTCTCGGCGTGAAGGGCGTCTTCCACCTGCTTCTGCAGTGCTTCACGGTCCGTCCCGTCAGGAAACTCCACCTCGAGTTCCTTCATCGACTGCGTGATACCCACTCGTACTTCCATGACGTCCCCTTGAGTCGCTTGGGCCCATGTTACGGGCTCGCGCGAGACTGGCCGTCGTGGGCGCAAGGTCCGCGTGACGCCCGTACGCCCTCGACCGTTGGGGTAAGCCACGGTGAGCGTTGGGAAGAGGCTCTACCCGACGGATGAGGAGAGTACGGGCAAGCGGGTGAGAGAGCACCCCTTAGCGGCAAGAATGGGAGTCATCATGACGGATCGACGGCGCGAGTGGACCTCGACCATGCGGGGCTACCAGGGCTCAGATGGCCTGGTCTTCGCTCACCGCGACTCCGTGCCACCCAGTGTCACTCCCCGAACAGTGGCCCGAGAACAACGGGAACTACTGGAAGAAGAGATCCTCACCCCGGGAGCAACTCGCTCTCGAGGGGCCGGTCAGCGCGAACTCGACGAGGAACCTGATCCCTTTCGAACCTGTTTCGAACGTGATCGGGACCGCATCCTTCACTCCAACGCCTTTCGCCGGCTCGCCGGAAAAACGCAAGTCTTCGTCTTCCCCGCCGATCACCAACGAACTCGCCTCACCCACGCGCTCGAAGTGGCCCAGGTCGCGACTGCGGTGGCTCAAGCCACGGGACTCAACGTGGCGTTAACCGAAGCGATTGCGCTCGGCCACGACTGCGGTCACGGCCCGGGAGGTCACGCGTCAGAGGAGGCGTTCGATCACTTCGTCCCCGGGGGCTACCACCACGCCCAGTGGGGCGCGGACGTGGTTCTTCGACCCCTCAACTTGTGCGAAGAGACCCTCGACGGGATTAGGAACCACTCGTGGTCACGTCCCACTCCATCCACCCCCGAGGGCGTCGTCGTGAGTTGGGCCGACCGGTGCGCCTACTGCGCGCACGACCTCGAAGACGCCATCAGCGCTGGCATCGTGTCGAGCGAGGATCTACCCTCCTCGATCACGCGAGTCGTGGGATCAACCCGGTCGTCCCAGCTGCGCGCCTTCATCGGCGCCCTGATTCGAAGTATCACTGAGACGGGGCAGGTCGGCATGGACGCCGAACACGCGGGAGCTCTCGGCGAACTGCGCGCCTTCAACTACGAGCGCATCTACAACCGTCCCGAGTCCCTCGAACAGGGTCAGGCGGTCATCGATGTACTGAGGGCCCTCGTGGAGACGTTCATTGACTCCCCCTCACTCCTTCCGGCCTCTCACCTCACCGACGGGGACGTCGTGGGTTCGGCCGTCACGTACGTCGCGGGGATGACCGACCGATTCGCCTTCGACACCGCGACCGAACTGGTGGGCTGGCCGGCGAGCAAACTCCCCCGCACTCTCGACACCTCTCGTTTTCGCGCCTGAGTGGCCGTGGGGTCCGCGTGTCCCCGGTGACCTTTGACGTTGGTTAGGAGTTGACGGTAAGTTCGGATCGATAGACCCGGGAGGGTCCTTGAGCGATCACGGCCTCGGCAAGGGTCGCGAAGGCTCGAGCCGCCTCGGAGTCGGGTCGTTCACTGACGACCGGACGACCCGAGTCACCCCCTTCTCGCAGTGCGACGTCGAGGGGAATCTGTCCGAGGAGCGCCACACCCAGCTGACTCGCGAGTTGTTCTCCCCCACCAGAACCGAAGATCTCGTAGCGCCGTCCGTCATCAGCCCGGAAGTAGGACATGTTCTCGATCACCCCACGCACGGGCAGTTTGAGTTTTCGCGCGGCGTAGGCGGACCGCTGAGCCACTCGCTCCGCCGCGGGTTGGGGGGTCGTGACGACGAAGATCTCCGAGCGCGGCAGGATCTCCGACAAGGTCAAGGCGACGTCTCCGGTGCCGGGAGGCATGTCGACGACGAGGAAGTCCGGTTCACCCCACGCCGCTTCGGTCACCAGTTGACTGAGGGCCTTGTGCAACATGGGCCCCCGCCAGATCACCGGCTGATCGTCCTCTACGAAGTAGCCCATCGATACGCAGCGCACACCGTGAACGAGAGTCGGAATCACCGTGTCGCCGAGAACGATGGGATCAATGGGGGCGCCGAGCATCCGTGGCACCGAGAATCCGTACACGTCCGCGTCGAGAATGCCCACCGAACGCCCAGCGGCGGCGAGAGCCAGGGCCAGGTTCACCGACACGCTCGACTTACCCACTCCGCCCTTGCCCGACGAGATGCCGAGGACCCGGGTCCGCGACGTGCGGGCGACGAACCGGGGGCTCCCCGTCTCGTCCTGCATACGCGATCGAAGGGTGGCGCGCAACGCGAGGAGCTCG
>JAKBAZ010000144.1 GCA_021826255.1 Actinomycetes bacterium | reverse complement strand
CGGGTGAGCGGCAATATACGACGAGGAGTGTTTCACCATGATCTGGGAACCGAGAAAGTCCACTGAGGTCGCCGAGGCGAAGTGACCGACCACCACCACCGGGATATTGGCCTGGAAGAGTTGGGGTGGAGATCCCGCTGCCGTGACGAAGTAACGCCGGGTTCCCGTACCTTCGATGTAGAAGGAGGCGCCGCTCGCCGTGCGCGAAATCGTGCCCGGCTCCACCACTCCCTCGAGTCGGAGCGTCGAGGTTCCGAGGTGGTGACGCTGAGTCCAGGCTTGGTCCACCGTGACGAAGTAGTTCAGAGACTTCAGTAGACCCTGGGACAGCAGTGCCCCCACGGCGATGACGAGAAGCGCGATGACCAGCGCGGTGCGCATCGTGGAGCGCCCCCTGGTCGGTGGCGGATCGGCCGGACGCAGGTCCGGGCTCTCAGTGGCCGTCACGTCGGCCTCGCCACCAGAGGGACACCGTGTAGGCGCCGAGGGTGAGAGCGGTCACCACGTAACCGGCGACAACGTAACTCATCCGACTCCCTCTCGACGACGCATCTCGAGCGCCGCGTCGAGGGCGGCGTGCTGACGCGCTCCACGAGCGCTCTCCAGCGCCACTCGACGAACGAGGAACCAGAAGAACAACGTGGTGAATCCCACGAAGCTGATCAACATGGTCCACAACATGGACCCGTGGACGTTGAGCGAACCCGTGGAGGTCAGCACTGACGCACCCTGGTGGAGGGTCTTCCACCAGATGACCGAGAAGTGGATGATGGGAACGTTGACCGCGGTGAGAATCACGAAGACCCCACTCCGTCGCGCGCGAGTGTCGGGGTCGTCATTGGCTCGACGCAGGGCCAAGTACGCCACCTCAAAGACACCGAGAATCGCGGTCGAGGTGAGTCGAGCGTCCCACGCCCACCACACGCCCCAGGTCGGTCTGCCCCAGATAGAACCCGTCACCAGAGTCAGCGCGATGAAGACGACGGAGATCTCCATGGCGCAGTAACTCACCCGGTCCATCTGTTCGGACCGAGTTCGGGGCCACAAGTACAGCCCAGCCGCCACGACCGCGGTTCCGAAGGAGACGTAGAGAGCGACCCAGGCGAGCGCCGGGTGCACGTAGAGCAGGCGCACGAGATCGCCCTGGACAACGTCGGGTGGAGTGACCCACAGCCCCATGACCGCGGTCACACTCAAGAGGACCACGCTCGACCAGCCCAGCCAGCGTGACGACTTGCTCGTCATGACTCCTCCAACACGCCGTACACCGCTATTCCCACCGCCGCGTACGCCACGAGGGCAACCACCACGATGACCCACCACTCCCACAGCGGACCCCCGTACAGGGCCGCGCTCAGAGAGCGTTCCCCCGCCACGAGGAGGGGGACAAAGGCGGGGAGAGTGAGGAGCGGAAGTAGCGTGACCGGTCCGTCTCCCCCCGTCGTCAGGGCACCGTAAAGCGTACCGGCTGTCGCCATAACCCCTAACGTGACCGCCACGTTCGGCAGGGCCTTCAAGGCCCCAACCAGCGCGATGTGCAAAAAGAGCACCGAACCTCCAAGGAGCGTCACGCCGAGGACCCAGAGTTCGAGGGTGAGGGCCAGCGACTTACCGAGAAAGACTCCCGCGGGGTCCAATCCGAGGGTCGCAACCGACGCGCGAGTCCCTGGAGTGGATTCGAGCCCCCGGGAACGCTGAACCACCGCGAGAGCGACGAACAAAACGACCAGGTAAAACAATCCGGGGGCCGAACTGGAGGACCCCGCCTTCTCGGGGCCGAGGGCGAGACCGGCCAAAACGAGAGACAGGACGGCGAACGGCACCACCTGCCACAGGAGAACCCGACTACGCATCTCGATGCGCAGATCCTTCATCGCCACGAGCCACGCCACGCGAATCACGGGGACCCCGCGATCCTTCCCCCGCTCAACGTTACGACCTTCTGGGGCGCGAGTCTCGGACCGAGGTCGTCGTGAGCGCTGATCACGACCGTCACGCCAACCCCGAGAGCGTCGAGAATCAGTTCATCGACGAGATCACGGGCGCTCTGGTCGAGGGCCGCGTGAGGCTCGTCGAGAAGCCACAGTTCGGGTCGACGCACGATGATCCACCCGAGAGCCATTCGTCGTCGCTGACCCGCACTGAGTTGACGCGCGGGAGTCGAATAACGATGAGCGAGACCGACGGTGTCGAGGGCCGAGTCGATATCCGAAAGCGGTCGGCGTAGTGCTCGGGCGGCGAATTCGAGGTTTTCGCGCACCGTCAAATCTTCGTAAAACGAACCGTCGTGGCCCATCCAGCCCACCCGACGACGCAGTTCGCGACGATCGCCCTTCAGTAGGTCGATCCCGAGAACCTCTCCCGCCCCCGAACGAAGGCGCTCGAGTCCCGAGATCAACCGGAGAACGCTGGTCTTGCCGGCTCCGTTAGCGCCCCTCAGCGCCACGAGAGTTCCTCGATCAATCCGCAACGACACTCCCGCGAGCAGAGGAAAACCGCCTCTGGTCACGACCGCGTCGTCGAGGGCGACCGCCGGTGACGACACGGGTCAGGACTGGAGCAACGCCAAGTCGGCGGCGACCATCATCTCCACCAACTGAAAGAAGTCCACTTCGCACTTCCAGTCGAGAGTGTGTCGCGCCTTCGTCGCGTCCCCTACCAGGGAGTCCACCTCGGCGGGACGCAGGAATCGCTCGTCGAGCACCACGTGGTCCTCCCAGCGAAGACCGGCCGCGGCGAAAGCCACGTCGCAGAGTTCTCGCACCGAGTGGGTTTCACCCGTGGCGATCACGAAGTCGTCGGGCTGGTCTTGCTGGAGCATGGCCCACATCGCTCGCACGTAGTCTCCGGCGAAACCCCAGTCCCGCTGGGCGTCCAAATTTCCGAGGGCCAACTGACGATCGCGTCCGGTCTTGATGCGCGCGACCCCGTGGGTCACCTTTCGCGTCACGAACTCCAGTCCGCGACGGGGCGACTCGTGATTAAACAAGATGCCGCTCGACGCGTGCAAACCGTAACTCTCGCGATAGTTCACCGTAATCCAATGTCCGTACACCTTGGCGACACCGTAAGGGGAACGAGGGTAGAAGTCAGTGTCCTCGTTTTGGGGAACCGACTGGACTTTGCCGAACATCTCGGACGAGGACGCCTGGTAGAACCGAATCTCCGGATTGACCATGCGAATCGCGTCGAGGAGCCGAGTCACACCGAGCGCGGTGGTCTCACTCGTCAAGACCGGTTGGCTCCACGACGTCTGGACGAACGACTGTGCCGCCAAGTTATACACCTCGTCGGGTTGCACTTCGCGCAGAACGCTGAAGAGGGAGATCTCGTCCATCAAATCCCCGCTCACCAGGTGTAGTTGCTCTTGGATGTGGCCAATCCGGTCGAAATTCGCCGACGAAGAACGACGAATCAGTCCGAAGACTTCGTAGCCCTTCTCCAGCAACAGTTCGGCGAGGTAGGACCCATCTTGACCCGTGACCCCGGTAATCAGCGCTCGCTTGGTCACCCAGACCCCTTGCAGACAGAACGACGGCGAGAAAACGCCTCGTGACATCATAGTTTGGGCCCGGCAACCGTTCGGTGTCGGGATGGTTACAGAGGTGGTCAATGGGACGAATAGGCGTCGTGAGTTACCGACTCCACCTCGTCGACGGGGTGTCCATTGAGGCCCGAAAGTGGGTGGACGCCCTCACGCGACTGGGATGGGAGATTCGCACGGTAGCCGGTGAGGGTCCTGTCGACGTTCTCGTGCCGGGCCTCGGTCTCTACGATGATGGTCCCGTTGACCTCGCTCAGCTCAGCGACAGCCTCGCCGAGTGTGACGTCATCCTCGCTGAAAACATCCTGTCACTGCCTCTGAATCCTCGCGCGACCGAGGCGGTGGCGTCCGTGGCTCGCTCTCGGCCCACCATTGTTCGACACCACGACGTTCCCTGGCAGCGACATCACCTGGACTCC
>JAKBAZ010000143.1 GCA_021826255.1 Actinomycetes bacterium | reverse complement strand
CCACGCGTCCGCCATCACCCAGGGCAGGCACCCGATCCGTACCCCGGGCGCGCACGCCCCCGGCGGCCCGTAGGTGAGCGTCGCCGATGCGGGGCCCGCGAGGAGAAGTGAGACGAGAAGACACAGGGCGAGCCCGAGACGGCGCATACGCCTCGACGTTACCGAGCCCCCGGGGCGAGGTCGAGGACCCTCACCCGTGACAAAAACGTCAAATCTTTCCTCCGACCCGCAACGGGGGCGTGACAACGACCCCGTGGCGTCGATCGACCTACCTAGCGTGACGTTCGACGTCGAAGGAGGCGCTATGGGTGACGTGTGGGCTCTCGCGGGAACGGGTGCGTTGTTCGCCCTCGCGGGACTATTCCTCAAGGGCTGCGCGCGACTCGTGGACTCGCCCGCGTCGGATGATTCAACGACCGGGGCGACGAAGTGAACGCCGACGACCTGTTGTCTCTCGTGGTCGCCATCGTGGTCTTCGCCTACCTCGTTGTCGCCCTCTTGTTTCCGGAGCGATTCTGATGCCCACTCGCGACTGGACCTACCTCGCCCTGCTCGTCGGAGCCCTCGCCCTCTCCGTTCCGTTTCTCGGGACCTACCTCGCTCGAGTCCTCGACAACCGTCCTCGGCCCGACGACGTCGTCTTTGGTCCCCTCGAGCGGGTCGTGTACCGGGCTCTGCGCGTCGATCCTCACTCCGAGCAGCGCTGGAAGACCTACGCGACGAGCGTCTTGACGTTTTCGGCGCTGTCCGTCGTCGTTCTCTACCTACTTCAGCGGCTGCAGGGACTGCTTCCTCTCAACCCCGCCCACCTCTCCGGGGTGAGCCCGGGACTGGCCTGGAATACGGCGGTGAGCTTCGTGACCAACACCAACTGGCAGAACTACTCGGGCGAGACCACGCTCAGCTACTTCACCCAGATGGCCGGACTGGTGACGCAGAACTTCGTGTCCGCCGCGGCCGGAATCGCCGTCGCCGTTGCCCTCATACGCGGGCTCGTGCGCTCTCGAACGACCACGCTCGGGAACTTCTGGGTGGATCTCACCCGTCTGATCACGAGAGTTCTCCTCCCCCTCTCCATCCTCAGCACCCTGGTCCTCGTCGCGAGTGGGGTGATCGACTCCCTGGCCCCCACCCACGTCATCCACACGCTCAGCGGCTCCACCCAGTCCCTGCCCAGTGGGGCCATCGGCCCCCAGGAGGCCATCAAGGAACTCGGAACAAACGGCGGGGGTCCCTACAACGCCAACTCGGCCCACCCCTTCGAAAACCCGACGGGTTTCACTAACTTCTTCGAGAACTACCTCCTCCTCGTGCTGCCCTTCTCCCTCCCGTGGACCTTCGGGGTGATGGCCGGACGCCGACGCCAGGGAGCGAGCATCCTGGCGGCCATGGCGGTGCTGTGGCTGACGCTCTCGGTCGGTGCCATGAGCGCCGAAGCGGCCGGTTCTCGCACGATGGTGGCCGGGGTGACTCAGCACTCGAGCCTCACCGTGGTGGGGGGCAACCTGACCGGCAAGGAGGTACGGTTCGGCGCGGCCCAGAGCGCCCTCTTCGACTCCTCCGCCACGGCGACCTCCACGGGCTCGGTCGACTCCACCCCCGACAGCTACACCGCGCTCGGGGGCGGAGTTCTGCTCACCAACATGATGTTCGGCGAAGTCTCGCCGGGCGGAGTCGGCTCCGGGCTCTACGGCATGGTGATTCTCGCCCTCGTCAGCGTCTTCATCGCGGGGCTGATGGTCGGGCGCACTCCGGAGTATCTGGGGAAGAAGATTCAAGCGGCCGAGATGAAACTCGTGGCGATCTACATTCTGGTGGTACCGCTCTGCGCGCTCGGGCTGTCGGCCCTGGCCCTGGTGACTCCGTCGGCGAGGGCCTCACTGCTCAATCACGGCGCCCACGGTCTCACCGAGATGGTGTACGCCTTCGTCTCGACGTCCAATAACAACGGCTCGGCCTTCGCGGGACTGAACGGAAACACGGGCTTTTTCAACGTGACCTTGGGTCTCGCGATGCTGGTGGGGCGATTCGCGACGATGATCCCCGTGCTCGCCCTCGCCGGCTCACTCGGCGCCAAACCTCGACTCGAGGAGTCCTCGGGGACACTGCCGACCGGGACGCCACTCTTCGCCCTCCTTCTCACCGGGGTGACGGTCATCATCGTGGGCTTGACCTACTTCCCCGTTCTCGCCCTCGGTCCCCTACTCGAACACTTCCTCACTCACGCCTAGGAGTTTCATGACTACTCTCGCCCCCTCCCCCCGCGCCGCGCGCTCTCCCCGAGGACTCACGGGCCCCCTCCTACGCCGAGCCCTTCGAGACTCCGTCGCGAAGATGAGTCCCCGCCACCTCGTCCACAATCCGGTCATGATGACGGTCGAGGTGACGAGCGCCCTCGCCCTCGTCCTCTGGGTGAAGGACGCGTCACACGAGAGCGTCGCGAGCAACGTCTTCGCGGGACTGACGGTGGGATGGCTCGTCATCACCATTCTGTTCGCCAACGTCGCCGAAGCAGTGGCGGAGGGACGAGGAAAGGCTCAGGCGGACACCCTGCGTCGCACCCGCACCGAGACCACCGCGTGGCTGCTGAGAGACGGAGAGTGGGTCTCGGTGTCGTCGGCGGACCTGCGCATCGGCGACCTGTGTCGGGTACGAGCCGGAGAGGTGATTCCCGGCGACGGGGACGTCGCCGAGGGCATCGCGACCGTGGACGAGTCGGCCATCACCGGCGAGTCCGCCCCGGTCATTCGCGAATCGGGGGGCGATCGATCCGCCGTCACGGGTGGCACGAGGGTCCTCTCTGACGAGATCATCGTCCGCGTGAGCGCGAATCCCGGGGAGACCTTCCTCGATCGAATGATCGCGCTCGTCGAGGGAGCGAGTCGACAGAAAACCCCCAACGAGATTGCCCTCGATATCCTCCTCGCGGGTTTGACCCTGGTCTTCGTCATCGCCATCGTCACCCTTCAGCCCTTCGCCGTGTACTCCCGTGATCCCCAGTCGATCGTCGTTCTCGTGGCCCTCTTCGTCTGCCTCATCCCCACGACGATCGGGGCTCTGCTGTCGGCGATTGGCATCGCGGGAATGGACCGGTTGGTCCAACGCAACGTTCTCGCCATGTCGGGACGGGCCGTCGAGGCCGCGGGCGACGTGTCCACCCTGCTCCTCGATAAGACCGGCACCATCACGTTTGGCAATCGTCGAGCCCACGAACTCATTGCGCTTCCCGGAGTACGCGACGACGACCTGGCCTGGGCCGCCTACCAGGCGTCACTCGCCGACGAGACGCCTGAAGGCCGCTCCGTCGTCGAACTGGTGGCGGAGCGCTACCTCATCGACCGTTCACCCTTAAGAGAGACGACCCTCGTCCCCTTCAGCGCCCACACCCGAATGAGTGGAGTGGACACGCCCGATCGACACCTTCGAAAGGGCGCCGCCAGCGCCGTCGAGCGCTGGGTCATCGACGAGGGTGGCCAGGTTCCCCCAGCCCTCGCGAGCATCGTCGACGAGATCTCCGAGCGCGGGGGCACCCCACTCGCCGTCGCCGACGGGTCACGACTACTCGGGGTCATTCACCTCAAAGACGTCGTCAAGCCCGGTATGGCGGCTCGCTTCGATCAGTTGCGCGCCATGGGTATCCGTACCGTCATGGTGACCGGGGACAACCCCAAGACGGCCGCGGCGATTGCGGCCGAAGCCGGGGTCGACGACTTTCTCGCCGAAGCCACCCCCGAGGACAAGATGAAGCTCATCACCAAGGAGCAGTCCGGGGGCCGCCTGGTCGCGATGACGGGGGACGGAACGAACGACGCCCCCGCCCTCGCCCAAGCCGACGTGGGAGTGGCGATGAACACCGGAACTCAAGCCGCGAAGGAAGCCGGCAATATGGTGGACCTCGACTCCGACCCCACCAAACTCATCGATATCGTCGAGATCGGCAAGCAACTCCTCATCACCCGAGGGTCGCTCACCACCTTCTCCATCGCGAACGACATCGCGAA
>JAKBAZ010000142.1 GCA_021826255.1 Actinomycetes bacterium | reverse complement strand
CACGGGGTGCGCATCCAAGACGCGGCCCTCGTGGCGGCGGCGACTCTCTCCCAGCGCTACGTCACCAATCGCTTCTTGCCGGATAAGGCGATCGACCTCATCGACGAGGCGGCCAGTCGACTGCGCATCGAGATTGACTCCATGCCCACCGAACTGGACGTGGTGATTCGGCGCATACGTCAACTCGAGATCGAGCGTGTCGCCCTCGAACCCGAAACGGACGGCCCCTCGCGCGAGCGACTGGCCAAATTGGACGAGGAGTTGGCCGACTTGCGAGAGCGTTCCGACGCTCTCGCCGGAGCGTGGCAGGCCGAGAAGAGCGTCATCACCAGAATTCACACGGCCATGGGTGAACTCGACGACAAACGCTCCGAGGCCGAACGGTTGGAGCGTCAGGGCGATCTCGCCGGAGCGGCCGCCCTGCGTTACGGAGCCGTGCCCGAGCTCGAGCGAACCATCGCCGAGGCCACCGCCGAACTGGCCGATCTACAGCGAGACGGCGCCTTCTTAAAAGAGGAGGTTGATCCCGAGGACATTGCCGACGTCGTGAGTCGCTGGACGGGCGTGCCCGTGACGAAACTGCTCGAGGGCGAAGTGGACAAGCTCGTGCGCCTGGAGAGTTTGTTACACGAGCGCGTGGTCGGCCAGGACGAGGCGGTGACGGCGGTCGCCAACGCGATTCGACGGAGCCGGGCGGGGCTCGCCGATCCCCACCGACCCATCGGATCGTTCATGTTCCTCGGGCCCACCGGGGTCGGCAAGACGGAGCTCGCTCGAGCTCTCGCCGAGTTTCTCTTCGACGACGAGCGCGCGATGGTGCGTCTCGACATGAGTGAGTACATGGAGAAGTTCTCGGTCTCTCGTCTCGTCGGAGCTCCTCCGGGCTACGTCGGCTACGAGGAGGGGGGTCAGCTCACCGAAGCGGTTCGCCGGCGCCCCTACGCCGTCGTCCTCCTCGACGAGATCGAAAAGGCCCACCCCGACGTGTTCAACCTCCTGCTCCAGGTCCTCGACGACGGGCGCCTCACCGACGGGCAGGGGCGCACGGTGGACTTCACCAACGTCATCTTGGTCATGACGAGCAACCTGTCCGGGGACCCCTCGGGTTTCTTTCGCCCGGAGTTTCTCAACCGAGTCGACGACATCGTCCGATTCCGTTCTTTGAACGAGGACGAACTCTCGGTCATCGTGCGCATTCAGCTCGCGCGTCTGCGCGATCGTCTCGCCGCTCGCCACCTGCACCTCGAAGTGAGTGACGAGGCCTCTACCGCGTTGGCCCGAGAAGGTTTCGACGAGACCTACGGGGCGAGACCCCTCAAGCGGGTGATCCAGCGTCGACTCGAAGACCCCATCGCGCTCGCTCTCCTCCAGGGTGTCTACCACGACGGCGACACGGTGAGAGTGGACACCATCGACGGAGTCGTGGTGTTGCGGTGAGCCCCTCTGAGGGTTCTCTTGCGACGCGCTTTCGCTGTGCGGGAACGGCCGGAACCCGACTCGTCGTCAGCCTCGTCGTCGGGGTCCTCGTCGTTCTCCTCGCAGAGTGGTGGGGCCTCGGAGGACTCGCCGGGTACGCCGGTCTCGTCGCCAGTGTGATCTACCTCGTCGTCTCGTCTCGTCGGGGACTGGCCTGCGGTCTCGCGGGGCGGGCCCCGAGTGAGTCGAAGGAGTCTTCTAGACTCGACGAGTAAGCCACCCGTCGACGAAAGGCTCCCCATGCCGGCAACCGTGGTCGTAGGAACCCAGTGGGGTGACGAAGGTAAGGGCAAACTTACCGACTTGCTCGCGCGCGAAATGGATATGGTCGTGCGCTACCAGGGTGGTCACAACGCGGGCCACCGGATCGTGGTCGACGGGGAGGCCTTCGCCCTTCAACTGGTGCCCTCGGGGGTGCTCTACCCTCACATCACGCCGGTCATCGGCAACGGGGTTGTCGTCGACCCGGGCGTGCTCTTTGAGGAGCTCGACACTCTCGAGTCCAAGGGGGTCGACGTCTCGCGGGTGGTGGTGTCGGGAAACGCCCACCTGATCATGCCCTACCACCAAGAGATCGACCGGCTCACCGAGCGATTCCTCGGCAAGAACGCTCTCGGGACCACCAAGCGCGGAATCGGACCGACCTACGCCGACAAGGCGGCGCGCGTGGGACTACGCGTACAGGACCTGCTCGACGAGAAGATCTTTCGACAGAAACTCGAAGTGGTCCTCCACGAGAAGAACGTCATCTTGAACAAGGTCTACAACCGGCCCTCGGTCCTCTTTGACGCTCTCTGCGAGCGTTACCTGGGCGAACTCGCCCCCCGTATCGCCCCCCGGGTCGCCGACACCGTCGCGCTCGTGCACGACGCGCTCGAGGGGGGACAGCGGGTGCTCCTCGAGGGAGCCCAAGCGACCTTCCTCGACCTCGACCACGGCACGTACCCCTTCGTCACCTCCTCCAACCCCGTCGCGGGCGGAGCGTGCATTGGCTCGGGCCTCGGCCCGAGGGACATCACTCAGATTGTCGGAATCGCGAAGGCCTACGTGACCCGGGTGGGCGCGGGACCCTTTCCCACCGAGCTCGACGGCGACCTCGCCGACCTGCTCGTGCAGCGTGGCCACGAGTTCGGAACGAACACCGGACGCCAGCGCCGAGTCGGCTGGTTCGACGCCGTTATCGCCCGACAGGCCCGGCGACTCAACTCCCTGACCGGACTCGCGCTCACCAAGCTCGACGTGCTCGACACCCTCGAGGAGATCAAGGTCTGCGTCGCCTACGAGGCCGACGGTGTGCGCTACGACTACCCCCCCTACCACCAGTCGGTTCTGCACGACGTGACGCCGGTCTACGAGACTCTGCCCGGCTGGGGCGAGGACATCACCGCCGCGACGAGTTTCGCCGATCTACCCGCCGATGCTCGCAACTACGTGCGCTTCCTCGAAGAGTGCGTGAGGGTGCCGATCACCGTGGTCGGTGTGGGCCCGGGCCGAGAGCAGTTCGTGACGCCCTCGTGAGTCGGGTCGTCGTCGTGGGCTCTGGGGCGAGAGAGCACGCCCTCGCCTGGGCTCTCTCACGCCACGCCGACGTGGTGGTGACGCCGGGAAATGACGGGATGGCCGCTCACGGACTCACCGTCACGTCGACTCCGGTGCTCGACCTCGACGCCGACCTCGTGATCTTTGGTCCCGAGGCGCCCCTCGTCGCGGGTGTGGCCGACGCCGTTCGAGCGAAGGGAGTGGCCGTTCTCGGACCGGGACTGGACGGGGCTCGACTCGAGGCGTCGAAGGCCTACATGAAGGAGTTTCTCCAGGCGGCCGGTGTCCCGAGTGCCCGCTTCGTCGTCGTCGATAACGACACTGACGCCGAACGCTTCTTCGCCTCGACGAACCCGCCCTACGTGGTGAAGACGGACGGACTGGCCGCGGGTAAGGGTGTACTCGTGACTCCCTCGCTCGAGGACGCGATGTCCGACGTTCGAGCCAAGATCTCCGGGGAGGCCTTCGGTGACGCCGGACGCCGAGTCGTCCTCGAAGAGGCCCTCGACGGACCAGAGTGCTCCGTCATGGTTCTCGTCGACGGGATGAGAGCCTGGCCCCTCGTCCCGGCTCAAGACTTCAAGCGAGTCGGTGACGGTGACACTGGTCCCAACACGGGGGGAATGGGTGCCTACTGCCCGATGCCCGGGGTCGGTGACGACGTGGCTGCCGTGATGGAGACCATCGTCGAGCCCACGTTGGGCGAACTCTCGAGACGGGGCATCGACTATCGCGGCGTGCTCTACGCCGGGGTCATGCTGAGTTCGCGAGGCCCCCACCTCCTCGAGTACAACGTCCGCTTCGGCGATCCCGAAACCGAGGTCGTCACTCGGCTCTACGAGGAGGATCTCTTTCGACTCCTCGACGACTGTGCGCGGGGGCAGTTGACCCGCGCTCCCGAGCCCGGCCCGGGCGCGGCCGTGGCGGTGGTGCTCGCCGCTCGCGGGTACCCGGACTCGCCCGAGTTCGGGGACGTCATCGAGGGACTCG
>JAKBAZ010000141.1 GCA_021826255.1 Actinomycetes bacterium | reverse complement strand
ACGAACGGTGGATAGTTACGCCTGGTGGAGGCCGCACTCCAGCTTGTCCGAGCCCGCCCATCGCCCCGACCGACGGTCACCGTCGCTCGCCGGGGGCAACGTCACCGGCGCGCAGCCGATCGAGGTGTAGCCCTTCTCCCAGAGGGGGTGTTCGGGTAGATCGTGCGAGTGCAAGTAGTACGCGACGTCGTCGTCACTCCACGTGACCAAGGGATTCACCTTGACGAGCCCGAAAGTCTCGTCCCACGACACCACCGGAGCGTGGGCGCGAGAGGGCGAGTCGACTCGCTTCAGTGAGGTCAACCACGCGTCACGCCCGGCGAGAGCCCGGCTCAGGGGACGCACCTTACGAAAGGTGCAGCACTGGCTCGATCCACAGGGCCACTCCTCGGCACCCTCGACCGGGTTCGTCCGTGTCAGAGTGAGGTTCCACTCTCGTTCAATTCGAGTGGCGAACTCGAGTGTCTCCGCGAAGTGCGCCTCGGTGTCGAGAAAGAGAACCTCCACGTCAGGGTCGATCTCGTGCACCATGTGGAGTAAGACCAGATCTTCGAAGGAACAGGCCACGCTCAGGGAGGGAAATCGCTCGAGTGTCCATCGAATAATTTCGACGGGCGCGGCGTGTTCGAATCGTTCGTTCGCCGCCTCGAGTTCGGAGCGTAGCGCGGCGGAGTCAACGGCGGAGTTCACGAGTAGTCCTTAATTCATCATTCTCTATTGGTTTTATAGACTATTATGAGAACAGCACTATGTCAACCGTTCCCACCTCGACCGACGTCCACCGCGACCACCTCGATCTCCTCGAGGCCCACGCCATCTACATCTTGCGAGAGGTGGTCGCCGAGTGCGAGCGCCCCGTTCTGCTCTTTTCGGGAGGAAAGGACTCGGCCGTTCTTCTCCACCTCGCGGTGAAGGCCTTCGCCCCCCAGTCACTGCCCTTTCCCGTGATGCACGTGGACACCGGCCAGAACTTCGACGAGGTGATCGCGTTTCGCGACGAGACGGTCGAGCGCCTCGGACTTCGCCTCGTCGTCGCCTCGGTACAAGAGTCCATTGACCGCGGACGCGTGGCCGATCCGGGTCCCCTCGGGTCTCGCAATCGACTCCAGAGCGTCACGCTGCTCGACGCCATTGAGTCCCACGGGTTCGACGCCGCCTTCGGCGGCGCGCGACGCGACGAGGACAAGGCTCGCGCGAAGGAACGGGTGCTCTCCTTTCGCGACTCCTTCGGTCAGTGGGACCCGAAGGCCCAACGTCCTGAACTGTGGAACTTGTACCAGGGCCGGGTGAACCCCGGCGAACACCTGCGAGCCTTTCCCCTCTCGGACTGGACCGAGCTCGACGTCTGGCGCTACATCGCCAGAGAGAGGGTGAACTTGCCGTCGATCTACTTCGCCCACCCTCGAGAGGTCGTCGAACGACACGGTCTACTTCTCGCCGTCACGCGTTTCGTCGAACCCCGACCCGACGAGGTGGTGCACTCCGAGATGGTGCGTTTTCGTACGGTGGGTGACGCGAACCTCACCGGAGCGGTGCGCTCCAGCGCAACGACGCTCGACGAGATCGTGCACGAGGTCGCTACGGCCACCGTCTCCGAACGCGGTGCGACCCGCGGGGACGACAAGTTCTCCGAGACCGCCATGGAGGACCGAAAGAGAGAAGGGTACTTCTGATGACCTCCACTGATCTGTTGCGTCTCGCCACCGTCGGGTCGGTCGACGACGGAAAATCCACGCTCATCGGTCGCCTCCTCGTCGACACTCGTCAACTCTTCGACGATCAACTCGACGCCGTCGCTGAGGCGTCCGAACGTCGCGGAGTGGGCGACCTCGACCTGTCCTTCGTCACCGATGGGTTGAGAGCCGAGCGAGAGCAGGGCATCACCATTGACGTGGCCTACCGCTACGCGTCAACGCCCACTCGCAAGTTCATCATTGCCGACTGTCCCGGACACGTGCAGTACACGCGCAATATGGCGACCGGGGCCTCCACCGCTGACCTCGCTCTCGCCGTCGTCAACGTGGCTCAGGGCGTGAAGGAGCAAACTCGTCGACACTTGACCATCGCCGCTCTCCTCGGTGTGCGTCACGCCATCGTGGCCATCAACAAGATGGACCTCGTGAACTGGTCCGAAGAGGCCTACACCTCCCTCGCCGACGAGGTGGCCGCCCTCTGTCGCGACCTGGGTTTCGACCGCGTCGAGACCATTCCGATCAGTGCGCTCTCCGGAGAGAACGTGGCCGACGTGAGCGAGGGCTGGTACCGCGGGCCGAGCGTGCTCGACGCCTTAGAGTCCGCTCCGAGTCGAGAGTCAGCGACGACGGGGGCTCGCCTACCCATCCAGTGGGTCCTACGCCAACCCGGCGGGGGGCGGACCTACGCTGGACTCTTGAGCGGTGCGCCGATCAGCGTCGGTGACGAGGTGAGCTTATGGCCCGCCGGTCTGAGCACCCGTGTTCGAGCGATCAACACGCCCGCCGGTCCGGTGGACTCGGTGCACCCCGGTCTCAGTATCGACCTCGACCTCGAGGACGAGACGGACGCCGGCCGCGGGGACATGCTCGCCTTTGGGCCCGCCCCCACCGTCACCCGGGACTTCGTCGCCACCGTGTGCTGGTTCGCCGACACTCCGCTCACTCCCGGCGCTCGGCTTCGACTCAAGCACACCACACGGTCCACGCCGGCCCGCGTGGGATCACTCGAAGGGGTCGTCAATCTCGACGAGCTCTCCTTGTCCCTCGCCGATCGACTCGGGACCAACGACATCGGTGTCGTGCGCATCCAGGTGGCCGACCCCCTCTGCGTCGACGACTACCGCGCCAACCGGGCGACCGGGAGCTTCGTACTCATCGACGACGTGACTCACGCCACCGTGGCCGCCGGCATGGTGGGAACGAGCGGCTTCGCCTAGAACTGAGTCACCATCGCGACGAGGGCGACGGCGACGAGGATGAGAGCGACGTCCACCGACGTGGTGAACTTCGCACCCAAGTCTCGAGGCGCGTCACCCGCGGCCACCCTCGACGCAATCCGTCGCTCGAGGGGCAAGGTCCGCGCCTCGAGGTGCCCCGCGACGAGGACGTAGCAAAGGAGTCCGACGCTCACCCAGGGCCGAGAGAAACCGACGTCCTTGCCACCGGTCGACGCCATGTAGAGACCACTCAGCGCCACGAGGTGAATCGACCTCGCCGCCCAGTTACGCCGCACCGGAAATCGTCGGGCCAGCGCCGCCGTTTCCGCCCCGCGCGCGAGGGACCGACCCGCCGAGTGAAGCGCCACGAACACCGCAATGGTCACGAGAGCGCTCGCCAGGTGGATGACGAACACGAGGTCGTAGGCGACGGTGGTAGCAATCATGAGTTCCAGAGTAACTGGCGCGCCGCGGCGTAGGGGTCGAGTCGCCCCTGAGCGAGTTCGTCTCTCACCCGGCGATACTCGGCACCTTCGGCCCGACGGCGCACGTCATCGAAGATCTCACCCACGAGTACTCGACGAAGATCGCGGTCGGCTCGCTCGATCGCCCGGGTCGGGTCGTGAAGGACTCGTTCTCGGTGAGAGGCGAGTGCGTCGAGCAACGCGTCGATTCCCGTCGCCGTCGTCGCCACGCACTCGAGGATGGGGACCTCGTCGACGCGATCTCCAAGGGCGTCGACGAGGTCTCGGCGAGTCGTGGCGACGCCGTCACGATCCGCCTTATTGATGACGAAGATGTCCGCCACCTCCATCAGTCCAGCCTTGGCCGCCTGAATCTCGTCCCCCCACCCCGGAGTCACCACCACCACGGTGGTGTCGGCCACGTCAGCGACGTCCACTTCGAGTTGACCCACGCCCACGGTCTCGAGAACGACCGCGCTGTACCCGGTGGCGCCAAGGACCCGCAGGGCGTCGGGGACGACCCGAGCCAGGCCACCGAGGGCCCCGCGCGACGCGACCGAACGCACGAAACACCGATCCTCGAGGGTGAGGTCGTCCATCCGGGTCCGGTCGCCGAGCAGAGCACCCCCG